>CAMOGO010000141.1 GCA_946614075.1 uncultured Lachnospiraceae bacterium
ATCTTCTTCTCATGGTCGGTATAAATCTCGCGCACAGCCTCGCCAAGTCCGGCGATCGCAGGGACGTTCTCCGTGCCGGAGCGCATGCCAGATTGCTGTCCGCCGCCTAGGATCAGAGGACGAATCTTGACCCGGTCGCGCACGTACAAAAAGCCGCTGCCCTTCGGTCCGTGGATCTTATGGCCGCTCACCGACAGCAGATCGATGCCCTCCTTTTTCGGGCGGATCACAAACTTTCCGTAGGCCTGGATCGCATCCACGTGGAAAAGGATATTCGGATTTTTCTCCTTGATCAGGCGGGAAATCTCCGCCACCGGCTCCACGGCTCCGATCTCGTTGTTGACATACATGACCGAAACCAGGATGGTGTCGTCGGTCAGAGCCTCTTTCAGCGCGTCCAGATCGACCAGTCCCTTATTGCTGACGGGCAGATAGGTCACGCGGAAGCCCTGCTCCTCCAGGAATTTCGCTGGATTCGACACGGAGGCATGCTCGATTTTCGTCGTGATGATATGGTTGCCCGCACGGCGGTTTGCCATCGCGCAGCCGATCAAGGCCAGGTTATTGGACTCGGTGCCGCCCGAGGTGAAATAGATCTCCTTCGGCTCGCACTTCAAGGAAGCTGCGATCTGCTCCGTAGCCCTGCGCACATATTTTTCCGCCTCGACACCGCGGACGTGAAGCGACGACGGATTTCCAAAGTCCTCCTTCATCGTGCGGACCATGATGTCGCGCACGGAGTCAAAGACAAAGGTCGTCGCGGAATTATCCAAATAGGCTTCCATTACTGTATCCTCTCTTCTCTTTCCTCCAAGAAAAACGCTGCCAGGGCGAGGAAGGTCATGCCCGCGGTCTCGGTCCGCAGGATCCTCTTTCCCAGGGTCAAAGGCTCAAAGCCGGCCGCGATGGCCGCCTCGACCTCCTCGGGTTCAAAGCCGCCCTCCGGGCCGATGAAAACCGCGATATCCTCGCCGCTGCCAAGCCCCTCCAGGAAGCTCCTCGTCGCCTTCATCCCCTCCGCGTTTTCGTAGGGGATCGCGCGGTGCGGGAACGCAGACGCATAGCGAAGCGCCTCGGCAAAGCTCATGACCGGCTTGACCTCCGGGATCACGAGACGCTTGGACTGCTTGGCCGCGCTCTCGGCGATCGCATTCCAGCGGGTCACCTTCGTGGCAGCCTTCTTGGCATCCAGCTTGACGACACAGCGGCGCGACGCCACCGGAATGATCTCCGCAACGCCAAGCTCTGTATTTTTCTGGATTACCCATTCCATCTTTTCCTGCTTCGGAAGGCACTGGAACAGGTGGACACGCGCCGGAAGCTCGGTTCCTCCCTCTTCCCTGGAAAGCAGGCGGAGATTGACCTCCTCGCCCTCGCTTCCGAAATCCGCAATCTCTGCAGTATAGCAGCAGGAGGCTCCGTCCGACACACGGACCTTCTCCCCCTCCTTCATCCGCAGGACATTCCGGATATGATTGACATCGCCCCCGGTGATGCGGGCACAGCCCTCCGATTCGAAGATCTCTTTGCTAAAGAATAAATACATATTGTATCCTCGTTGTATCCCTGATACCGCATCTTGCGGTGACAGCTTATCTTCTCTTCGCCACGATGCTGACCCACTCACCCTGGTAGGTCGTCTCCAGAAGCTCGAGCTCCGGATTGGCCTCGATCGCCGCCCGGACGTCCGCCTCCTTGGTATTGATGATGCCGGAGGTCACGAGGATTGCTCCGTGCTTCATGTGGCGGGTGATCTCCGACTGCAGCATGATGATGACGGGTGCCAGAATGTTGGCCGTCACCAGGTCGTATTTCTCAAAGCCGGCCTTTGCCTGGATCGCCTCATCGTCGATGATATTTCCCAGGACCACCTCAAACTGATCCGCTCCGATACCATTGACCTCGGCATTCTCCACAGCGGCCGTCACGGCGCACTCATCCAGATCCGTGCCAAAGGCATGGCCGGCGCCGAGCTTGCAGGCTGCGATCGCCAGGATTCCGCTGCCGGTGCCGACATCGAGAACCTCATCGCCCGGCTGCAGGTACTTGCGGATCGCACGGATGCAGAGCTGCGTCGTCTCATGCGAACCCGTTCCGAAGGCTGTGCCCGGATCGATCTCGATCACGAGAGCCGGATCCGCCTCTTTGGGCATCTCCTCCCAGGTCGGCTTGATCAGGATATCATCCACGTAAAACGGGTGGAAGAACTCCTTCCAGTTGTTGATCCAGTCCTTGTCCTCTGTCTCTGATTCCGTGATTTTTCCGCTTCCCACATTCACAAAAAGGCGCAGATCCTCAAGCTCCCGGCTGATGTCAGCCAGAAGCTTATCCGAATCCGCGTCTTCTTCCAGATAAAAGGAAACCTTCGCCGTCCCGTCGTCGGGCCCAAGGTCCGGAAGGATGTCGATGAACATCCCCTTTGTCTCACTCTCGGTGAGGGGCACGTGATCCTCGATCTCGATGCCCTCCACGCCAAGCTCGGACAGCGTTTCACTGATCAGATCGACGGCCTCGGTCGTCGTTTCCATCGTGAATTTTTTCCACTTCAATCTTTGTCCTTCTTTCCGGGCCAGATCTTCCAGCCCTTTGACTCTGCAGGCTTCTCCTTCATCGTGTCGGCGAAGTGTCTCAACGCCTCTTCCTGCTCTTTATTCAGACGCTCCGGAACCTTGACCACCAAGGTTACATAGTGATCGCCCCGGATCGATTTATTACGCACATAGGGTACGCCCTTGCCCTTCAGGCGGATGCGGGTATCCGTCTGGGTGCCGGGCTTGACATCGTACATGACATCGCCGTCGACGGTCTTGATCTTGACCTCGCCGCCAAGGGCTGCGGTCGTGAAGGGGATCGGTACGGTCGAGAAAATATTGACGTCCTCTCTGCGGAAGGTCGGATGCTCGGATACGATGCACTCTACCAGCAGATCGCCTCTCTCGCCGCCGTTCGTGCCGAGGTCGCCCTCGCCGCGGACGCGTACGCTCTGGCCGTCGTTGATACCGGCCGGAATCGGTACTTTGATCTTGTGGCGGTAGTTGGTATAGCCATTGCCCCGGCATTCCGGGCATTTATCGCGGATGATGGTTCCGGTACCGCCGCAGTCCGGGCAGGTGGTGATGTTGCGCATCATGCCGAACATCGTCTGCTGGGTGCGGGTTACCTGGCCGGTACCGCCGCAGGTCGTACAGGTCTCCGGGCTCGTGCCGGGCTTGGCGCCAGTGCCGCCGCAGGTCGTACAAACCTTCTTGGAGGTAAGCTCAAGCTCCTTCTCGCAGCCGAAGATCGCCTCCTCGAATCCGATCCGGACCTGAGCGCGCATGTTCGCGCCGCGCATCGGGCCATTGTAAGCCTGACGGGAACTGGAACGGCCGCCTCCGAAAAGGTCTCCGAAGATATCTCCGAAGATGTCTCCCATATCCATGCTGCTGAAATCAAAACCGCCGGCTCCGCCGCCATTTTCAAAGGCTGCAAAACCAAACTGGTCGTACTGTCTCCTCTTGTCCGGGTCGCTTAAGATCGCGTAAGCCTCGGAAGCCTCCTTGAACTTGGCCTCGGCCTCCTTGTTTCCCTGATTGGTATCCGGATGATATTTCTTGGCCAGAGCACGGTACGCATGCTTCAGCTCCTGGTCTGTCGCGTTTTTCGAGACGCCCAGCACCTCGTAATAATCTCTCTTCGTTTCCGCCATGTTGCCTGTTACCTCTAATTATATAAACCGACGATTAGCCCGGCCGTGTCTGGCCGGACTAATGCGTCGAATATCATATCAGCAAATGTTTCATTTGTCCAGTGGACTTACTGCATGAAAGCCGGTCGGATTACTCCGCTGTCTTTACGCATTTTTATACCTGGCGATAGTCAGCGTCGATGATGTCATCGTCGTTGCCGCCCTGGTTCTGGTTCTGGTTCTGGTTGAAGCCCTGGCCGTAGGTACCGTTCATATCCGGGCCTGCACCCTGAGCGTTAGCGCCCTGAGCCTTCTCGTAAACCTTGGCAAACAGAGCCTGTGCGTCGTTCATGAGCTTCTCCTTGCCGGACTTCAGCTCATCCAGCTGAGAGTCGCTGATCTCCTCGACGTTCGCGGTAGCATCCACGACTGCCTTCAGGGAAGCGATATCCGCCTCAACCGTGGACTTCAGGGAAGCATCGAGCTGGTCGCCGACTTCCTTCATAGCGTTCTCGGTCTGGAAGATGATGGAGTCAGCCTCGTTTCTCGCGTCGACGCCCTCTTTACGCTTCTTGTCCTGTGCCTCGTAAGCAGCTGCTTCCTTGACAGCCTTGTCGATCTCAGCCTCAGACATATTGGAGCCAGCGGTGATGGTGATGTGCTGCTCCTTGCCGGTACCCAGATCCTTAGCGGAAACATTTACGATACCGTTGGCATCGATATCAAAGGTAACCTCGATCTGCGGCACACCTCTTCTTGCCGGCGGGATACCATCCAGACGGAACTGGCCGAGGGACTTGTTGTCTTTTGCAAACTGACGCTCACCCTGTACGACATTGATGTCTACTGCTGTCTGGTTATCTGCAGCCGTTGAGAAGATCTGGCTGTGCTTGGTCGGGATGGTTGTATTTCTCTCGATCAGGCGGGTTGCGATACCACCCATGGTCTCGATGGAAAGGGAAAGCGGTGTAACATCCAGAAGAAGGATATCACCTGCGCCTGCATCACCTGCAAGCTTACCA
>CAMOGO010000142.1 GCA_946614075.1 uncultured Lachnospiraceae bacterium
GCCTGAGCAGGTGCTGCCTGTGCAGCTGCCGGCTTTGCTGCCTGTGCAGGAGCTGCTGCCGGTGCCTTACGGACAGGCTTCTTCTTCATAAAGGTACCCGAAACGATGAAATCCTCCGGCTTCGTACCGACGATCATGTAATCATCGGTCAGCTCGATCGCCTTGCGGGCGCAGAAATCGGCGCACAGTCCGCAGAAGGTGCAGGATGTCATGTCGAAGGTCATTGTGATCTGGTCGCCCTCTTCGCCCATCGGGACTACGGTCGTCTCCATGCACTGCGCCGCGCAGACACGGTGGCACATACCGCAGTTGATGCAAAGCTCGGGATGATAGACAATTCTTCCACGATACTTTTCAGCCGCCTTCGGAGCACCGACAGCAGGGAAAGCTTCCGTGCTGGGCTGCTGGAACATCTGAGACAGGGCATCCTTGATAAAAGGTACAGGATTTGTAATCTTCATCGTCCCATCTCCTTCCTCTTCTCCTTCAGGATCTCAGCCGCCTTGGCAAGCCCTGCGATGACTGCCTCCGGCTTCGGAGTACATCCGGCTACGGAGACATCTACGTGTACGTACTTTTCCAGAGGGCCGGCTACGGAATAGCTTCCCTTGAAAACATTGCCGGATCTCGGGCAGGATCCCATCGACACGATGACTCGCGGCTCCGGAACCTGGGAAATGGTGCGGATCACACGGTCTCTGGTCTGCAGTGTAACCGGACCGGTCACGACTACGATATCTGCGTGACGCGGAGTGCCTGTGAGCTTGAAGCCCAGACGCTCGGCATCGTAGCGAGGTGTCAGGACCGACACCAGCTCGATATCACAGCCATTGCAGGAGCCTGCATTGATATGGTAAATCCAAGGTGATTTTGACGCACTGTCGTCAATCAATTTCTTTAAATAGTCCATAACGCATCTCCTTTATAAACCAATCCATACCAGAACCAGGCTTAAGAACGCCAGTCCCGCTACCACGGTCCAGTAGAACTTGAAAATCTGTTCGGTCTTAAAGCGAGCGCTCACGCCATGAGGCAGGGTCATCGAGATAAAGGTCACGACGAAGCAGAATACCAGACGGATCACGATATCCACGATCAGGACGCCCGTCGTAAATCCACCGAGGAACAGCGCGCAGAAGAAGGACGTCAGGATGAACGACTTCACATAGTGAGACAGCTCAAACAGTCCAAGCGGGAAACCGCTGTACTCTGCCAGGGTACCCTCGCAGATCTCGGTCTCGGCCTCTGCCACATCCAGAGGATGTGCTCCGGCCTCGCAAGGGATGACAAACAGCATCGCGATCGCAGCAGGGATCATGCTGATCTTGGTGATCATCGAGCCATACTCAGCCTGGTACTGCGCGATTGCGCTCAGGGAGAAGGTGATGGTCCCCTCTGCTGCTCCCGCCTTTTTGGCGACGCACAGCAGGATGATAACCAGCGGAAGCTCATATGCCATTACCGATACCATCTCACGGGACATACCAACGCCTGCCCACGGAGAGCCGGATGCCGCTGCACCAACCATGATGCTGACAGCCGGGATGGTAAGGAGGTAAAGGACAACGATCATATCCGCCATACCGCTCGCTGCGGTGAAGTTCCCGTTGAACGGGATGAACAGGGACGTGATGATCAGACTGATCAGTCCGACAACCGGTGCATAAAGGAAGACCTTACGGTTTGCCATTTTCGGGATGATCGTCTCCTTGCCTGCCAGCTTCAGGAAATCGTAAAGAGGCTGCAGGATCGGAGGACCGACACGCTTCTGCATCCTGGCAACCAGCTTACGGTCAAGACCGGAAAGCAGGACGCCTGCCGCGATGCAGAACAGGAAGCCCGGAAACACCAGAATATAAAACAGCCATTTCAGTAAAATGAGAACTATATTCATACTCCCCGCACCTCCTTAAAAGATAATCAGAATGGTGTACAGAAGCACGATAGCCAGTGCCTCCACACCCCATCTGGCGTAGTCATTGACGATACCGCTGTGAGCATCGTGCATGAAGTCAAGGTACGGCTTCATAACCTTGCGGAAGCCCCAGAACAGATCGGAACCGCCGACATGGTCATACTCGCTCTTCTCACCGCCCCAGAACGGGTCGAACTTGTCGTCGCCCTGGCCAAAGAGGTCGACGCTCTCGGAACGAACCTGAGGAGCTGCCTTCTTCAGGAAGACGAATGCGACAAAGCCAGCCGCTGTTGCGATGACAAGGAGAACCAGCCAGGATACCGGGTTCCAGTAACCGGACATGGCAAAACCAACCGGGACAGCCTCGGCGTCTGCGACACCGATCATGGTCTCCGCATAGCCGGCGCCCATCATGGTATCGATGTACTTGCCAACGCTGAGGATAGCAGAGGTTGCCGGTCCGAGCAGGTACTTCTCGACAACGTTCGGAAGAATACCGGTCAGGACGCAGAGTGCAGCCAGAGCGCTCATCGGGAAAACCATGGAGTTCGGAACTTCCTTGATCTTCTCGTACTTTTTAGGAAGCTGTCCGAAGAATGCGGACTGGGTGACCTTGATGAAGGAAGCCAGCGTCAGGACACTGGTGAGCATCATGAAGATCAGCGCTACGACGTAGACGAAATTGCCGCGTGCAGCAGCTGCCTCATAGGCCGCCTGATACATCATCCACTTGGAAGCAAAGCCGTTGAACGGAGGCAGACCACTGATGGATCCGGCTCCGATCAGGAACAGTACCGTCGTCTTAGGCATACGCTTGGACAGGCCGCCAAGCTCGTCTAAGTTGGTCGTTCCCGTCTGATGCAGGACAGCACCTGCAGTAAGGAAGAGGAGACTCTTGAACAG
Source organism: uncultured Lachnospiraceae bacterium (assembly GCA_946614075.1). The sequence goes on from CAMOGO010000142.1 coordinate 2,819, forward strand.
GGTATGGTTCATCGCGTGGTAGAGACCGCCGCTGATGCCAAGGGCTGTTCCCAGTCCCGCTGCCGTAATGACATAGCCAACCTGCGAAATACTGTGGAAGGCCAGCAGACGCTTGAAGTCGTGCTGTGCCAGAGCCATCGTAACGCAGATGAACATACTGAGCGTACCAAAGACGATCAGCAGGAAACGTACACTCTCCTGATCCATGCTCTGATACAGGATGTAAGCGACTCTCAGGATACCGTAGACACCGGTCTTCGTCAGGACGCCTGAAATCAGGACGGAGATGGAGGACGGAGCCACAGCGTGAGCGTCTGCTGCCAGAGGCTGGAACGGGAAGATGAAGGCCTTGGTCGCGAAGCCGATGAAGAGGAACGCGAAGGCTACAAAGGTCATACCGTTGGCAGACTCCGGAATCAGGGCTGCGATCTGAGCCATGTTCAGCGTGTGAGTCTGCAGGTAAAGCAGTGCCGTACCAATCAGGACGCAGGTCGAACCGATCGAACCGACGACAAGGTACTTGAAAGCCGCCTCAAGTGCACCGTACTTGGTGGTGCGGAAAGCGGTAAGAGCTACTGCCGAGAAGGTCATGATCTCGATCATGACGAAAACGTTGAAGAGGTCACCGGAGAATACCAGACCCAGTACGCCGCCCGAAAGCATCAGGTACAGAGAATAGTAATGCACCAGACCGTCGTCATGGCTCATGTACTCGAAGGAGTAAAGGCCGGAAATCAGGACTGCGGTGGAAATGATCAGACCAAAGAACAGGCCGAAGGCATCGACCTCAAGTCCGATACCAAATGCCCAGCCCATCTCCGGAGCCCAGTTGCTGAGCCAGTAGCCGATCACGTTCCCCTCAACCATGACATGAGGGATCATCGCGACAACAAGCAGGAAGGAAATCGTGATAGCCGCGACAACCACTCTCTTGCGGATCTTCGGATTATTTCTTCCGAATGCCGCATTGATGAAGGCGCCGAAGAACAGCACCATAATCGATAAAATCGGGAAATGCTGTATCATCCGTTTAACCTCCTGATCTTAGTGGAATCCAGCGTGCCGTACTGATCCTTGATCCGGATCACGAGCGCCAGAGACATAGCCGTCACGCACGCGCCGATGACGATGGACGTCAGAGTCAGTGCCTGCGGGATCGGGTCAACGAAATACATGCCGGAGAAAAGCTCTCCCAGCGTGAAGATCGGAGCTGTTCCGCCCGCGTTGAAACCGATGCTGACAATCAGCAGATTGACACCGTAGTCAATCAGATCCAGGCCGATGACGACCTTGATCAGGTTCCGCTGTGCCATCAGTACGTACAAGCCGAGGATAATCAGAATAAAGGAACAAAGATAATTGGCAATCATCTATTTACCCTCGCTTTCTTCGATAATGTCCTGCTCATCCTTCTCATCATCGGGGTTCATCACTCCGAGCAGAATGAGAAGCAGGCAGCTGATACCCATAGCAACATGAAGACCGACTGCGTCGTTCATCAGGTTCGCAATCTCGGTGCCGTAGGCTCCCAGATTGACGCCGATGTTGGTGCCGAGGGTCAGGCCGATGAAGATACCGACCAGTGCCAGGAGGATGTAGATGATCTCACTGAAGGACTCCGTGACGTGCATCTTCTCATAAGGGAAGACCTTCGACAGAGCCTTTCTGCCATAGCCGAGGTAAATCAGCATGACAGCCGCTGCGACCAGGACACCGCCCTGGAAACCTCCGCCCGGGCTGAACGCGCCGTGAAGGATCACGTAGATGCCGAAAATCAGGCAGATCGGAAGCAGGAAGTCCGCGCCGCACTTTACGATAATGTTTTTAATCTCACGCTTCTTCATGCTGCACCTCCTCCTTTTTCTTTCTG
>CAMOGO010000143.1 GCA_946614075.1 uncultured Lachnospiraceae bacterium
TCGAGGGTGTCAATGTTATCTCCGGATGCTCCCTGACCAGCCAGGCAATCCTGGATGCAGTCGCAATGTGCCTTGAGGAGGCAGCAGGCGGCGCAGCTGAGGAAGAGACCGAGGCTATGGAGACCGAGGCCATGGAGACCGAGGCAGCCGAGGCAGTTATGTTCTGCGACGGCACCTACGAGGCTATGGACGAGGATGCTGAGGCAGCCGTAAAGATGGTCGTCAAGGACGGCGCGATCGATGAGATCGCCGTAGACGCTCCGAAGAACACCGAGGGCAGCATCATCGTAGCCCTGCTGAAGGAGTGCTTCGAGGCTGAGGCAGCCGCTGCTGAGGAAGCAATAGCTGAGACCGAGGCCGCTGAGACCGAGGCTATGGAGACCGAGGCTGAGGCAGCCGCAGGCGCTTACAAGGACGGCACCTATACCGCAACCACAGTCGGTGCTGCACCGGCCGGAAGCGGCAACGTCAATGTCACCGTCACCATCGAGGGCGGCGTGATCACCGCTGTTGAGATCGATGCTCCGAAGGACAACATGAGCCTTGGCGCAACCGCGATCAAGAAGCTCCCGGACAAGATCATCGCGGCCAATGGCATCGAGGGTGTCAATGTCGTCTCCGGTTGCTCTCTGACCAGCCAGGCTATTCTCGACGCTGTTGAGATGTGCCTCGAGGAAGCAGCAGAGTAAAAGCTTAAGTAAGCGGAGATAAAGAAAAAGTGAATTTAGGAGGGCGAATTCGTTTCGAATTCGCCCTCCTTTGTTGTATGATAAAGGGGAAGTGCCGGAGGAGTGCAGGGGGCCGTGGCGGCCCAGTAAGTAAGCTTGATAAGGATGTTCTACTGGGGCATGAAAAAAAAGAGTGGAGAGAGGCGAAGGAATGAGAGAATTTGTCTGGAAAAATGAAGAGGGGAAGGTCTTGTCAGTGAGAAGCTTCCTGAAAAACAGGCATGTCCCCGGCTCGCTTCTCTCCAGCCTGAAAGAGAAGGAAGGCTCTATCCTGGTGGACGGAAGGCCTGCCAAGCTGCGGGAGCGGCTAAGCGGAGGCGAGGAAATCCGCCTGCGCCTGGAGGAGAAAGAAGAGCAGGCCGAAAGGGGTCTGCCCCCCGTGGCCGACGAAGAGACCATAAACGGTGCAGAAACCGAAAATGCCGGAGAAAGCCGAACCTCCGCAGACGAGCAGGACTTGCCTGTCCTGCCGATCCATTATCTTTACGAGGACGAGGACATCCTGGTCATCGACAAGCCGCCGTTTCTTCCGATGCACTCTTCGATGGGGCATCACGAGAAAACCGTCGCCCGATATGTCACAGAGAGGGCGAAGGCAAAAGGAGAGTACTTCGTCTTCCGATGCCTGAACAGGCTTGATCGTGACACCTCCGGTGTGACTGTGGTCTGCAAGAACCGCCTGAGTTCGGCGATTATGGCCGAGAATATCCGGGCGGGGAAGGTGCATCGCACGTATCTGGCCGTGGCGGAGGGGCTGACCGAGCCTTCCGGGCGGATTGATGCGCCGATCGGCCGGGTAGACGGCTCTGTCATCCTAAGGCAGGTAGATGAAGAGAATGGCCAGGAAGCCCATACATTATATGAACGGATCGGCGTTGTATCCGCCGGTGCGGATCTGTCAACTCAGCTTACCTACTCGATCTTGAAAATCCGTCTTCTGACGGGCCGTACCCATCAGATCCGGGTTCATATGAAGCACATCGGGCATCCCTTGCCGGGGGACTTCCTCTACAATCCGGACTATCGCCTGATCCGGCGGCAGGCTCTGCATTCCTGGCAGATGACCTTCCCTCATCCGATCACCGGTGAGAAGATGAGCTTCACGGCGCCAATCCCTGAGGACATGAGCCTATTCGTGGACAGTATGCAAATCATCGGGCAAGGAGATTTTCCGGAATGTACTTGAAGCATACCGGGAAGCCCGGCTTCTGTTGCCTTGCTTGCCGCATACCGTGAAGGCCCGTTTCTTCTGCCTTGCTTGACCTGTAGAGCGCCGGATGCTATAATTTTTCCTCAGATGTAACAGTTCCGACGCCGGAATGCTCGCAGAAACAAGCGCAGCAATGCTCGCAGACAGCGGGTGCCGGACACAGGTGAAAAGCAGGAGGCGGAATGCAGGTTAAACGCGATCAATACACATTGGACTTCATGATACAGCTGCTTAGCTTTTTCGGGGATGCCATGGGGCCGCAGACCGAGATTCTGATCCATGATGCCAGGACGAGAGAGATTATCTGGATCAAAAACGGGCATGTCACGGGACGTACGGCGGGCTATGAGAATTCGCGGGTCGCGCTCGAGTCGCTGGCGGAGCGTGCCAAGGAGTTTGGGACCGATCCGGAGCTCATAGGATACAAGAGCCAGACCGGCGATGCCAGACAGCTGCGTTCGTCGAACCTTTTCCTGCGTGATGAAAAGGGCGAGCTGGCCTACGTGATCTGTGTGAACCAGGACGTTTCGCAGGTCGTGCGGGTCCAGGAGATGCTGAATACGATGTTTGGAAACACTTCGCTGCAGATTGACAAGGGCTTTGGCGCGGCCTCGGTCGAGGAGAATAATATCGAGAACATGACGATCAACCTGATCATGGAGGAGATCGAGAATTCCAAGCCCTTTACCCTTGATTCGCGTGAGTCGAAGCTGGAGATCCTGCGTCGTCTGCAGGAGAAGGGCGTCTTTGAGGTGCGGCGTGCCGTGCCGAAGGTCTGCGAGGTGCTGCAGATATCGCAGTCATCTTTGTATAAATATCTTCAGAAGCTGAAGGATGAAAAGCAGCAGGACTAGGCGGCAGCCTGCCTGGTCCATGCGGAAAATGATATAGAAAGAAAGGTCGTGAGGGAATGAGCACGATTACGGAAAATTACAAGGAGGTCCGGGAGCGGATCGATGAGGCATGCCGGAAGGTCGGCCGGAAGCCGGAGGAGGTTACTCTGATCGCGGTTTCCAAGACGCACCCGGCGGAGTATGTGGAGGAGCTTTTGCCGCTTGGAGTCGTCGATTTCGGCGAAAATAAGGCGCAGGAGCTTTGCGCCAAGCAGGATGAGGTGCAGGAGTGGTGCGCCGGACAGGACGAGGCGCAGCAGGCGGCGCAAAAGCCGCTGCGCTGGCATCTGATCGGGCATCTTCAGAGAAATAAGGTCAAGCAGGTTGTCGGGCGTGCGTACATGATCCACTCGGTCGACTCGCTGCGGCTGGCTCAGGAGATCGAGAAGGAGGCTGGCAAGGCGGGGATTACCGCGCAGATCCTGGTCGAGATCAACATCGGCGCCGAGGAGAGCAAGAGCGGCACGACACCGGAGGAGGCGCCGGAGCTGATCCGGGCGATCTCCCAGATGGAGCATGTCCATGTCAATGGACTCATGTGCATCGCGCCGATCGTAGAGAAGCCGGAGGACGCCAGACCTTACTTTGCGCGGATGCGGGCGCTTCGCGAGGAGATTGCTGCGATGGATCTTCCGAACGTGGAGATGAGGGAGCTTTCGATGGGCATGACCGGCGATTTTGAAGCGGCTGTGGCCGAGGGTGCGACCTTCGTACGCGTCGGCACCGCAATCTTCGGACATCGCGACTACGGCACAGCGCAGTAGAACGGAATACCCGTGAAACAAAGCGCCGGATTAAAGCCGCGAAGCAAAACGCTGAATAAAATCGGCGAAACAAAGCGCTGGATTAAAGCATTAAAAAGCAACAAAATGAAAAGAGGCTACTACCATGATTAATAAGCGTGCAGCGGGTGTGCTGCTTTCCATCACCAGTCTTCCGTCCCGTTTCGGGATCGGTTCTTTTTCCAAAGAGGCCTATGAGTTTGTCGATTTCCTGGAGGAGGCGGGCCAGTCCTACTGGCAGATCCTGCCGATCGGACCGACGAGCTACGGCGACTCTCCGTACCAGTCCTTTTCGACCTTTGCGGGCAATCCGTATATGATCGACCTGGAGGCGCTGATCGAGGAGGGCGTGCTCACGGAGAAGGAGTGCGAGGAGGTCGATTTCGGCCACAATTTCTACTCCGTGGATTACGGTAAGCTCTACGAGGGGCGTTATGTCCTGCTCCGCAAGGCTTTCGAGCGCAGCAAGATCGAGGAGAACAAGGCCTTCCAGGAGTTCTGCCGGGAAAATGCCTGGTGGCTGGATGACTATGCGATGTTTATGTCCGTCAAGAAGATTTTCTCCGATGGACCGTGGTCGGGCTGGGCCGAGGATATCCGGAAGCGCTACGATTATTCCATGGACTACTATCGGAATACCTGCAAGGAGGACATTCTCTTCCAGAAATACATGCAGTTCAAGTTTGACGAGCAGTGGATGAAGCTGAAAAAATACGCGAACAGCAAGGGCATCCGCTTCATCGGCGACCTGCCGATCTATGTCGCGTACGACAGCGTCGATGTCTGGGCGAATTCCTATCTGTTCAAGCTCGACGATAACCGCGCCATGACCGCTGTGGCAGGCTGCCCGCCGGATGCTTTTTCCGATGACGGACAGCTCTGGGGCAATCCGCTCTACGACTGGGATGCGCATCGCCGGACCGGCTTTGACTGGTGGAAAAAGCGTTTCGAGTTCAACCTGAAGCGCTATGACATCATCCGGATCGACCATTTCCGCGGCTTTGACGAGTTTTACTCCATTCCGGCGGGCGACAAGACGGCCCGCAACGGACATTGGGAAAAGGGGCCGGGCATG
>CAMOGO010000144.1 GCA_946614075.1 uncultured Lachnospiraceae bacterium
AATTCGCCAGCATGTTCTCGGTCTCCATGGAGAAGCCGCAGAGGACCTGCCCCGGTGCTTTCCGTCTTCCGAGCTCTGCCAGGATGTCGTCGGTGCGCTCGAGCGGGATGGAGAGGTCGCCGTCTTTTTTCTTGACCTTTTCCGTGGCGACCACGGCGGGCCGGTAGTCGGCGACGGCGGCTGCCTTGATGACGATGTCGGTCTCGGCGAAGGCGCCGGTCACGGCTTCATACATATCGCGTGCGGAGGTGATGTCGATCCGCTTGACGCCGAGCGGGCAGGAAAGGCCTGTCGGGCCGCTGACCAGCGTGACTTCGGCTCCGCGGCAGACGGCTGCCTTCGCGATCGCGTAGCCCATCTTGCCGGTGGAATGGTTGGTCAGGTAGCGGACCGGGTCGAGGGCTTCGCGGGTCGGGCCTGCCGTTACCAGGACGCGCACGCCCTTCAGATCCTTCTCGCAGGCGATCTCGCGGACGGCGTAGTCAAACAGGAGACTCTCCTCGGGCATGCGGCCGTCGCCCAAATCGCCGTTTGCCAGCATGCCGGTGGCCGGCGTGATGATGGTGTAGCCGTAGCCCTCCAGCTTTTTCAGGTTGTCCTGGACGATCGGATTGTGGTACATGTTGTGGTTCATGGCCGGCGAGATCATCTTCGGACAGGTGCAGGCCATGATGGTCGTCGTCAGCATATCGTCCGCGATGCCGTTTGCGATCTTGCCGATCACGTTCGCGCTTGCCGGAGCGAGCAGGAACAGGTCTGCCCTCTTGGCCAGGGCGACATGCTCGACGCTGTACTGGAAATTACGGTCAAAGGTGTCTATGAGGCATTTATTCCCTGTCAGACTTTCAAAGGTGATGGGATTGATGAAATTGGTGGCATTCTGGGTCATCAGGACGACCACGTCAGCGCCAGCCTTTTTCAGCATTCTCGCGAGATTTGCTGCCTTGTAGGCGGCAATGCTTCCACTCACGCCGAGAAGGACGGTTTTCCCTTTTAAATTCATATTTACACCCCCGATTCAAACATGGTATGATAGGAACAGTCTGGTTATGCGCGAAGCCTGTCAAATATGCGCAGTTTCGCACATGAACACATAACACAAAACCAGACATTTTTCAAGGGGTAACTATGATTCTCGCTATTGATATCGAAAATACGCGCATCAGCATCGGATGTGCCGTGGCGGAGGGAATCCGTTTTATCGAGCGGATCTCTACGAACCTCGAGCGGACCGATCTGGAATACGCGGTCAGCATCCGGACTATCCTGGAGCTGAACCATGTCAAGGCTTCGGAGCTGGAGGGGAGCATCGTCTGCTCTGTCGTTCCGCAGCTGAACCACACCATCCGGGAGGCCATCCGGAAGGCGACCGGCCTGGAAAAGATCCTGACGGTGGGACCTGGCGTCCGCACCGGTCTCAATATCCAGATCGACGACCCGGCGAAACTTGGCAGTGACCTGGCGGTCAATGCCGTAGCTGCCATCGCGGAGTATCCGCTGCCTCTCGTCGTAATGAATCTCGGGGCCTGCACGACCTTCTCGGTCATCAATGAAAAGGGCGCCTACATAGGCGGTTCCATCCTCCCCGGGATCCAGACCTCGATGGATGCCATGATCCAGAATGCGGCTCAGCTTCCCTATGTCAGCCTGGATGAGCCCGGGCGTCTGATCGGGAAGAATACGCAAGAGTGCATCCGTTCCGGCTACCGCTATGGAAATGCCGCTATGATCGACGGCATGCTGGACCTGATCGCAAAGGAGCTCACCGCTGAACCGACTGTGGTCGCGACAGGCGACATGGCTCCGTCCATTCTCCCCTACTGCCGCCACACCATCTGCATGGATGAGGGGCTTCTGCTGAAGGGACTGGCTATCATCTACCGCAAAAATGCCGGCACGGAAAAAGCCGGACGAAAGTGAGGCTGCCATGGAAAAACAACTCTTGGTTTTTACCCGGTTCCTGGCGGATCTTCTCGGCCCGGACGCTGAGATTGTCCTTCACGACATGCAGACCGGACAGGTTATTTCCATCGAAAACGCCGGCGTCTCGGAGCGTCATTTAAATCAGGAGGAGGAGCCCGGTTCCTTGCGGATCTTAAGGGATCTGGCCTCTACGACAGAGGAAAGCCTGGTGGGATACCGGAGCCTGTCCAAATCCGGAAAGCCGATGCGCTCCTCCAATCTCTTTATCCGGGATGACGATGGGACACTTCTTTATATTATCTGTGTCAACCAGGACATCTCCGGAGTCGACCATCTGCAGAAAATGCTCACCTTCCTGTCCTGCCAGGGCACCTCTCCTGCTCCCCTGACGACGGACACGCCGGAAAACACGGTAGAGGGTCTCACGACCCGTCTGATCTTCCAGGAGATGGCCAATATGCATGCTTTTTCCTTTGACAGCAAGGAGGCCAGGATGGAGATCCTGAAGCGTCTCGACGAGAAGGGTGTGTTTGAGGTAAGGCGTGCGGTTCCCAAGGTCTGTGAGCTTTTGAACATCTCGCAGGCGACGCTTTACAATTATCTGAAGGAAATCCGGAAATAAGGCGACAAAAAGGGCTTGAAAACTATTACCATAACTGACATAATAAGGTTCGCAAATCGGATGCAGCGTTGTAAGCTGCTATGTTGCTCATTTTCAACCGTTTTCAAGAAAGGATGATTTCATGATCAGTGCCAATAATGTTACCCTGCGTTTTGGAAAGAAGACGCTGTTCGAGGATGTCAATATCAAGTTCACCGAGGGGAACTGCTACGGTATCATCGGTGCCAACGGCGCCGGCAAGTCCACCTTCCTGCGGATCCTGACCGGAGAGCTTGAGCCGAATAAAGGCGATGTCACCGTCACCCCCGGCCAGCGAGTCTCCTTCCTGCAGCAGGATCATTTCAAATACGACGCCTACACGGTTCTCGATACCGTCATCATGGGAAACGCCCGCCTTTATGAGATCATGAAGGAAAAGGACGCGATCTACATGAAGGAGGATTTCTCCGATGAGGATGGCATCCGCGCGGCAGAGCTCGAGGGCGAGTTTGCGGCCATGAATGGCTGGGAGGCCGAGTCCGATGCCGCCACTCTCTTAAACGGCCTTGGCATTGAGACAGACCTGCACTACATGATGATGTCGGAGATGGACGGTAATCAGAAGGTCAAAATCCTGCTGGCGCAGGCTCTTTTCGGAAACCCGGACATCCTCATCCTCGATGAGCCGACCAACCACCTCGATCTCGATGCGATTGCCTGGCTTGAGGAGTTTCTGATCAACTTTGAGAATACCGTCATCGTCGTATCCCACGACCGCTATTTCCTGAACAAGGTATGCACCCAGATCGCCGACATCGACTATGCGAAGATCCAGCTCTACGCCGGCAACTACGATTTCTGGTATGAGTCCAGCCAGCTGATGATCCGTCAGATGCGCGAGGCAAATAAGAAGAAGGAAGAAAAGATCAAGGAGCTGCAGGAATTCATCCAGCGTTTCTCCGCGAACGCTTCCAAGTCCAAGCAGGCGACCGCCCGTAAGCGTGCCCTGGAGAAGATCGAGCTGGACGAGATCCGTCCTTCCAGCCGTAAGTATCCTTACATCGACTTCCGCCCGGAGCGCGCCATCGGCAATGAGGTCCTGGAGGTCAAGAACCTTTCCAAGACCATCAACGGCGTCAAGGTCCTGGACAATATTTCCTTCATCCTCGGACGTGAGGACAAGGTCGGCTTCGTCGGCTCCAACGAGCTCGCAAAGACGACTCTGTTCCAGATCCTGGCCGGTGAAATGGAGCCGGATGAGGGTTCCTACAAATGGGGTGTCACAACCTCCCAGGCGTATTTCGCCAAGGATAATACCAAAATCTTTGACAGCGACCTTCCGATCACGGACTGGCTGACCGGATACTCCGCGATCAAGGATGCAACCTACGTCCGCGGCTTCCTCGGCCGTATGCTCTTTGCCGGCGACGATGGCATGAAGCCGCTGCGGGTTCTCTCCGGTGGTGAGCGTGTCCGCTGCCAGCTGTCGATGATGATGATCCAGGCCACCAACGTCCTGATCTTCGACGAGCCGACGAACCACCTCGACATGGAGTCGATCACGGCGCTGAACAATGCTCTGATCAAGTACCCGGGTGTCATCCTCTTCTCCTGCCATGATCATCAGTTTGTCCAGACGACGGCGAACCGTATCATGGACTTCACGGCAGAGGGCTTTGTCGACCGCCTGACCACGTACGACGAGTACCTGGCAAGCTCCGAAGCCGCCCGTAAGGCTTCGATCTACACCTCTCACGAAGAAGACAATTAATGCTCCTAATCGAGAAGGAGGAGGCCTTGGCCTCCTCCTTTTTGATGCGCCGGCTGCCCGTCGCCGTAAGGCAACATTTACCTTGGGACGGCCATGTGCATCGTGTGATCGAGTAGGAGGAGGCTTGTCCGACTCCTGCTCACTCCGCCGGCCGCCCGTTGCCGACAGGCAACAGTTACCTTGGGGCGGCTGTGTGCATAAAAAGGCAGCCCCCCGTAAGTGGCTGCCCTTTTTTGCTACCTTATTCTACCGGAATCTCAAACCAAAACTCGCGGATTCCGAAAACCGGATTTTGGAAGTAGGCCGTGTAGGTCATCTCTCCGGGTTCCGTGGCTGTTGGCTCTTTTACCACCCTGGATTCAGGTCTCACGGTTTCCGTCT
>CAMOGO010000145.1 GCA_946614075.1 uncultured Lachnospiraceae bacterium
ATTGATGACATCACCTATTACAGCCACCTTCTGGTCGGTGCCGGCGAGCTCGCAAACGCTGCCTTTGCCGCCCTCTCCGATGCCGCCCTGACGTTTTCGCTCGACCCCACGATGTCCTATGCGGCGGCTTTCGATGAGGCTTTCCACATCTACAAGGAGACCCAGCTTGCCACCATCGACTACGCGATCGACTACAACCAGGCGATCGCAACCGCGGGACTTGGCCAGTTCTTCCTCTATACCACCGATGATGAAATCGCGGCATCCGCACTCCTTCTGGGATACAAAGCGGACTGGTCGCAGCTGGAATGCCATGAATTTGACTACGATGTCATCAACAACGGCGGTCTGGCGGTCGGATACCTCGGTAAGTACTATTACTGGCGCCTGAACCCCGGCGCGCTTTCGGAAACCGGCCTTATGGGGTATTTTGACCGGGATTACTCGGTGAAGAATGACCTCATCTGCCGCAGTGCGGACGGCTCCGAGGAGGTCATCCTCAGCAGCCCGGTCTACGACGGACGTATCTTTATCTCCGGCGAATACATCTACTTTGAAAGCAACTTTAATGAAACCACGCGCTGCGCACTCGATGGCTCCGGTGCCTCCACCTGGACCAAGCTTCGCCCGGTCGGCATCAACACCACTGCCAATTGCCTGATCGCTGAGGATACCAGCGTCTACGAGCTCGTCAGCATCGACAGCCAGGGCCAGCGCCGTACGATCGTTTCCTCAAACAATGGCAGCTTCCTTGCCTGCGTCGGAATCCACGTCCTGTATACCTCTACAGCTGACCAGACCGTGACCTTCTATGCTCAGGCACTTGACACGGGCTTCACCTTCCCCATAGGCTCCAGCACGATGTCAGAGAACTATGGCTACGCCAGCGCCGGCGTTCCTGTCTTCACGGACACCGGAATCTACGTTACCGTCGGATCCTACGCCGGAACGGGCAATTTCTACTACGGTACCAACCTGGTCAAGATCGACTTTGAAAGCGGTGTGGCCTACGATATTCTGACCTTCCCGAACGATTTCGGCTCCGGCATCGGCTTCGTCAAGATCTACGTGCAGCCCATGGAAAACGAGGAAGGCGCGCAGTGGAACCGCATCTACCTCTCCATCGATTCGGACTACTCCAATGTCGGAAACGGCGACAGCTATACCGATGCCAACGTATACTACTATGATGAGCGCGACGGTGTCTGTGTCGCTGCTCCCGAGGGCTTCATCCTTTCGAACATCGGAGACGGCGTCACAGCCGGCAACATGCTGCAGACCCTGCTCGACGACAGCGGTGAGTACACAACCATCCTGTCTACGGAGGAGCTGAATACTCTCGGATACGACGGCTTCTATTTTGAAAACGAAGGCCGCACGATCATGGTCTCGGATACGGATGTCGTCGAAAACAAGGTTTTCTTCACGATTCTGGATATGGAGGTCTATCCGGAGGCAAGCCTTGGCTGGCGTACCGGCTACAAGATGAACTCCCGCGTCACCTACATGAAAGACATGGAGACCGGCGAGATCACAGAACTCTACCGCCTGCCGTAATATGTAAATACCGCGCTGCGGCGCAAAAAAAGACGTCATAGACACTTTCATCAGTGATATATCGACGGCAATTTGCTTCGTCGATATATCGCTGATTTTTATGTCTTCGACGTCTATTCTATTAAATCTTAGTATGGCAGCTCTTTTTTCTTATTACATCAGCTGTCATTCGAGGGTGATCACGATGTCTCCATTTCCCAGAAGCTCACTCATCTCCTGCTGTGTGAGATTTACGTGTCCCAGCCTGGTGTACGCCCAGGAATTGGAGCCGTAGAAAATGACGATCTGCTTCCCCGAATACAGAACGATATCCCCAAAGCCGGTATCGGTCTGGACATCGTTCCTTGTGATGCTCTGGCCGATAGACCCTACCTGCTCAAAACCACCGTACATGGACATCTGTACAGTCAATGGGCATAAAGCTTTCAGCGCCTCAACCGATGCATTTTTCTCCCATGTCACCGGCACCTCCGTTTCTCCAATCCTTAACTTCATCGTATCCTCCATCTCTTCTTCATCCGTATTGATTTCTGTCGTTTCGCTATTCATATTGATTTCTGCCGTTTTGCTGCTCTCCGACTGCATGTGCATGGCACATCCGGATATAATGAGCATAGCAATCACAACAGCTATCTCAAGAGTTTTGATCATTTCATGCCTCCTGTTATGTCTCGTATGAAAAAAGAGAGCCGGTAATTCATGCCATGATGAAACCGGCTCTTTCTCTCTGCATATCCGTAAAAAGCAGACCTCTTATTTAGCAGCGTTCAAATACCATGATGATCTTGTCGGTGGAGTCGATCATGGTGGAATTCAGCTTCCAGCCTGCGGAGGCCATAGCATGGATCACGCGGTTCATCGCCGGGACATCCGCTCCGCCAAGCTTGGACGCCGGGATCGTCTCAATCTGATACTCCAGGCTGACATCCAGAGCCGCATGCACGATCGAAGAGGGATTCTCACGCTCCTCCTGCTCGACGACATCTGCCAGCTCCTCCTCCAGCTCGCGTGCCGTAGCCGCTGCCTCGGAGTCTGTCATGGCCTGATCCTCCTCGGAAATAAGAGCATCCGGCAAAGGAAGACCTGCTTCATACAGGTAGCTCATGGCATAGGACTTGCCATCCTCAGTGAAGCCGGACTGCTCGTCCATCCAGGTGGTGATGCGGTCAAGCTCGCCCTGACGTCTTTCGGCATCTGCCTCGGTGAACTCTACACCGGACAGGGGCGCGGCCAGCTCCTTGATTTTTCTGAAGCATGAGCTGCAGATCGGTCTGTCAAAGCGATCTGAAAGTCTGTTGGTTCCTAAGAGTCCGATTTGCTTCCCACAGCATGCACACTTTGCCATATAATAACCTCCTTCGGTTTCGAAACATTGCTATCTGACGATATTTCCCGGGATACATCACCCGGACGATCTGATATGATTCTACTCATTCAGTGTATCAGAATTGTTTCGCACTTTCAACCGCCTAAGGTCACACTTTTCCAAATCGCCGGATTGGTCTTGACAAACCCCAAGCGACGGAAACATAATGGTCTCTGTCTTTCCTCTGTGCTGTGCAGCACCATCGCACAGCGCAAAAGATTTTTTGTTTACAGGCAAGGCAATCCTTGCCTCATGAAGGAATATCAATGTCTGTTTTTGTTTTGATACTGGAACTGATCGGTACAGCGGCCTTCGCTGTATCCGGTGCCCTGCTGGGCATGAAAAAGAATATGGATATCTTCGGTGTATGCGTCATGGGCGTCACGACCGCCTGCGGAGGCGGTGTCCTGCGTGACCTTCTGCTGGGCTCGCTGCCGCCGATGATGTTCCAGAAGCCGATCTATGCGTCGATGGCCATCGTGGCTTCGATCCTGACCTTTCTGTCGTGGATCTACCACGGCATCATCCAGCACGAGCACATCCACGAGATGGTCATGCGCGTGGCGGATGCGGCAGGACTCGGCATATTCACCGCGGTAGGCATTGCCACAGCCATCAATCAGGGCTATGGGGATAATCTTTTCTTCGTCGTATTTCTGGGCGTCGTCACAGGCGTCGGAGGCGGCGTGCTGCGGGATATCATGGCCGGTACCGCGCCTTATATCTTTGTCAAGCATATCTACGCCTGCGCCTCCATCCTCGGAGCGCTCCTGTGTGCTCTTTTGTGGAATCTCATCGGAGAAACCGCCGCCATGCTGCTCTGCTGCATCTGTGTGCTGGTGATCCGTCTCCTGGCCGCACACTATCGCTGGAGCCTGCCAAAGGCAAGGCCGGCCAAGAAAGCCCAAAATTGATTAATCGAGGAGGAGGAGGCCTGTCCGACTCCTACTCGCTGCGCCGGCCGCCCGTTGCCGTCAGGCAACAATTACCTTTGGGCGGCCGTGTAAAAAAACGGGGCTGCCGTACCATGTAAAGTACGGCAGCCCCGTATTTCATTTGCATTCTATGCAGTCTGCTTTATTTGTTGTTCAGAGCAGCCTGAGCAGCAGCCAGTCTCGCGATCGGAACACGGAACGGCGAGCAGGATACATAGTCAAGACCTACCTTGTGGCAGAACTCGATGGAGGACGGATCACCACCGTGCTCACCGCAGATGCCAAGGTGCAGGTCAGGGCGGGTCTTGCGGCCATTCTCAGCAGCCATCTTGACCAGCTTGCCTACGCCGTTCTGATCCAGTCTTGCAAACGGATCGGACTCGTAGATCTTTGCCTTGTAGTAAGCATCCAGGAACTTGCCGGCATCATCACGGCTGAAGCCGAAGGTCATCTGGGTCAGATCGTTGGTACCGAAGGAGAAGAACTCAGCTTCCTCAGCGATCTCGTCAGCCAGAAGAGCTGCTCTCGGGATCTCGATCATGGTACCGATCTTGTACTGGATATCGGAATTCTTCTCAGCCTTAACCTGCTCGGCGACCTCGACGACGATGTCCTTGACAAACTTGAGCTCTTTCTTCTCGCCTACGAGCGGGATCATGATCTCAGGAACGATGTCATAACCGCACTCTTCCTTAACCTCGATAGCAGCCTCCATGACGGCACGGGTCTGCATCTTAGCGATCTCCGGATAGGTGACAGCCAGACGGC
>CAMOGO010000146.1 GCA_946614075.1 uncultured Lachnospiraceae bacterium
GCGCAGAATGGTGGTCTGCTTGTAGTAGGTATAATTGATATTGGTATTATTCTTCAGAATCGAAAATACCTGCGCCATCAGATCCTGGTCCGAAAGAAGCAGATGATTCGAATCATCCGCGATCGACGCTGCCAGATGAGACATCTCCCGAGCGATGCTGTCCGGCTTCTGGATCAGATCGACGAGTCCGGTGGCAATGGCATTCCGCGGCATCCCGTCAAACTTGGCGCTTTCAGGCGACTGCACGATGATGACGCCATTTTGCTCCTTGATGGAACGGATACCATTGGTACCGTCCGATCCGGTTCCCGACAGGATGATGGCAACCGCACGGTTCTCATAGGCAGAAGCCAGGGATCGGAAGAAAATATCGATCGGATGATTGATCTTCGTGTGATCGTACTCGCTCAGACGCAGCACATCAGACACGATCTCGATATTGTACTTGGGCGGAAGCATGTAAATGTGATTCCGCTCCACATGCATCCCGTCAACAGCCTCCAGAACCGGCATTGGAGTATACTTGCCCAGGATATCACTGAGCAGACTTTTGTGATCCGGTGCCAGATGCTGTACGATTACAAAGGCCATCCCGGTATTGCCGGGAAGATATGTAAGAAACTGCTGAAGTGCCTCAAGCCCTCCGGCAGAAGCACCGATTCCTACGACACAGCTGGGCTGTCTCCCCATCTCCAGTTCGTCAGATGCTCTGTTCATCGTCATCTCTCCTCATCTTATCGACAACCACTCCCAGGGTGCATCCCCTGGAATGAACTTCCTCGCATACACATTACATATTTTACCGCAGCAAAGGGATGACTGCAACCAAAAATCATCTTGATACTCCTTCCCCTTATATGGTAGAATGCATCTACATCGCAACAATGTCATCTTCGCACGTTCTTTTGAGGGAGGTATTAGCATGCGTGATGATCTCTATACTCCGGCCGGGAATGGGAGCCCGCTGCTGGAGGTTTTTCAGCAGGACATCCATGACCGCAAGGGCAAATGGAATATTTTTGACCTTCCGATCCATATGGAATACAGCTGCATCATGCTGATCGATATGACAAACGGATACGCGGCGGACCTGTTTGGTTTTTCTGCTATGACTGGGATTGACACGACAAATCAGTTTCTGTATGAGCCCGAGATAGATCGCTATCTTTCCCGTTTCTGCACAGACATCAGCCCAAAGAGTGTCGAAAAGGAGCTTTCTCTGGCATCGGTCGCCGAATGTCTGTCGCACTCCAACGTCTGCCGGGTTCAGTATTCCGTACGCAGCGTGGAGCGCCCGTTCGCCCGGATGAAGTCGACCTTCTACCGCATGAATCCGGAGGGTACGGTTGTCTGCCATCTGATGCAGGATATCTCCGATGTGATTAAGGACGAGGCTACGCAGAATGAGAAGTTGAAATCCGCCCTGGATGAGACCCGTACGAGTACTGAATCCTCGAGCCAGTTTTTAGCCCTTTTAGGACGCGATATCCGCTCACCGCTCCAGTCAATCCTTGGCCTGTCGCATATCGCATGCAATGAGCTGAGCGACCCGCAGGCCATCCGTGACTATCTCCATAAAATCCGCTATTCCGGCCGGAATATCGCTGAGACCGTCGATGACATCCTGGAGCTTTCGAGCATCGCGGAAAGCAAGCGCGTCATGCGCCCTGCCACGGTCGATCTGAAAGAGAATCTGAATATGATCTGCGACTCGGTCCGCGAGAAAATGGAAGCAAAGAGTCTCTCCTTTGACAATCGTTTTCAGGAGTTCACCCACACAAATGTCTATACAGACCGCTACTATCTCAATCAGGTCTTTTTAAAGCTGCTGGATTTCGTCGCACGCTACACCCTGCGCGGCGGCAGTATCCAGCTGGAAAGCCGGGAGCTCTCCTCGGACGGGGAATCGGCCGTCTATGAGTTCTCCATCGCCATCCACGGGATCGTTTTCTCGATGAAGCAGATGGAAGCTATGTCACGCCCTCAGGAGTACCTGATCGAGGAGCTGGGCAAAAACATCAACAATGCGGATGTCAGCCTGATCGTCCTGAAGAGCTATCTCTCTGCCCTGAAGGGAAATCTCACCGTCTCAAGCCAGGACGATACCAATGTCCAGATGCGTGTCACAATCGAGATGCCCTTAGCCACCGTAGAGCCTCCTTCGGAGACCGTCGTCTACTCCATCAAACACGCCAACGCGCCTACCTTCCGAGGCTCCTCCGTTCTCCTCGTCGATGACGATGAGATCGCCCTCGAGGTTGTGAAAAAGCTTTTGGAGTCCCGCGAGGTTTTCGTATCGACAGCGACCAACGGGATCGAGGCGGTACAGGCCTTCTCCGATGCCAAGGGTCACTTTGACCTGATCCTGATGGATATCCGGATGCCTTGGATGGATGGCCTCGAGGCTGCACGCCAAATCCGCTCCATGGACCTGCCCGGTGCGTCCACGATCCCGATCATCGCACTGACTGCCAATACACGGCCCGCTGATGCTCAATTGAGTCTGGAAGCCGGCATGAACGAGCACCTGGTCAAGCCGATCGAGCCGGATGTTCTCTATCCGATCCTGACACAGTACCTTCCGGTACGATAGACATTTTTTGCGATAGACATTTTTCGACAGTCATTTTTTACGACAATCGTTTTTACAACTGACATTTTTACGGAAAAAAATCCCATGCGCAGCTTTTCGCCACGCATGGGATTTTTCCTTACTTTATTCGGTTATTTGGAGTAGAACACATTACCACCGATGTTGACCCATGAGCTGTAAGCCGCTGTATTGGCGCTCCATGCAGAGCGGAAGAACAGATAACCACCCAGGTTATTGTAGCCATTCAGCGCATCGGTCGCCGCCTGAACCGCACTGGCGGAAGGTCCCTGAGCCATGAAGGTCTGGAACATGCTGCCCGTCGCGAACTGGCCAGGCTCATAGATGACGCCCAGGATCGTATTCGGGAACAGAGGGGAATTCACACGGTTCAGGATGCAGTTGGCAACCGCAACCATGCCCTCGTAGCTCGTTCCGCACTCAACCTGCAGCATGCAGGCCAGCGTGTAGAACTCATCGTCATTTGCGTAGGTCGCATTCGAAGAATAGGACTGAGCCGATGCTGCCTCAGCTGCCGCTGCCGCCGCTGCCTCCTCGGCTGCGATCCGGGCTGCCTCTGCCGCTGCCGCTTCCTCGGCCGCCTTACGCTCTGCCTCAATCCGAAGCAGCTCCTCTTCCTCTTCCTTGGAAATCGCACTTCCGGTCTCCAGATCCATCGAGACATATTCCGTGGAGATATAGCCATCTACCGGATTGCCATCCTCATCGGTGCTCTCGATGTAGACCCAGCCATCGTGCTGCTCTAAAACCTCATATCTCTCGCCGGTGTAGACCGCACCCTCGATCGCCGCATCCGTGGAGGTTCCCTCCCGGACCAGAAGGCCATCCGTCTCGACCGTTACATACCAGGTGCCCGTCTGCTCCGCCAGATCTCTGGCCTCCACACCGGTCAGGATGAACTCATTGTTGACCCATCCATTCACACTGCCGGACTCGATCCGGGTCCAGCCATCCACTGTCTCAATCACCCAGCCGGTGCCGCCCGCATAAAGCTTTCCCAGCACCTCGCCGTCCGTGCTCGCCTCAGAACGGATGTAAAGGAAATCATTGTTCGTCAGCGTCGTAATCATATAGTCTGCATACTGAAGCTGTCTGGCCTTGGCTGCAGCAGCCTCCGCTGCCTCTGCCTCCGCTGCCGCGGTAGCCTCAGCAATGTCTGCCTCACGCTGCTCCTCGGAGATATATCCTGCGATACCACTGTTCATCGTCAGATACAGTCCGCCTTCTGTCACATCATTTTCTGCATCGTCAGCCGCAACCTCGGCGGTCGCTTCCTCTGCAGCCATTGCCGTGACCGGCCCGCATACAACAGTAAGTCCAAAACAAAGAAGAAATGCCGCCAGCCATGCATACAGCCGTCTTTGACGGGCGATACATACTGCTAAAACTCTCATCTTGCCAACCTCCCGCTTTCTTAAGAATACGAAAGCTTTCTATACTGCATCGCTGCAGTTTCATGCTAAAGAAGTAACATTTGTGAATTATGTTTCAAATTCATTTAGAAATGTTACAACTTTATTACATCGCCGATCATATCAAAGGAAGTCCGCCTTGTCAAGTTTCACCCACTTTACCCCATTTTTACGCCTCAAATACACGATTCATCAACCACTAGGGTTTCATTTTGTTTCCACACACGACATTTTGGGGATGGAAGACGCAAAACGCAATTGTTACAGAATTGTTGTATTTAAAAAGTACAAAAAAAGCCGGAATTTTTTCACTTTTCCGGCCTTTTCTCTTTATAATGAATATGAATCCAGCAGGATGCACTATCCTGCCCTCCACTTTTATGCCTCACAGGACAGGAGGCATGTTTTTTACGAAAGGAGAACGCACCATGAGTAAGTATGTTTGCACGATCTGCGGTTATATCTATGATCCTGAGGTTGGCGATCCGGATAATGGCATTGATGCCGGCACCGCTTTCGAGGCCCTCCCCGAGGATTGGGTATGTCCTCTCTGCGGCGTAGGCAAAGACCAGTTCGAAGCACAGTAAA
>CAMOGO010000147.1 GCA_946614075.1 uncultured Lachnospiraceae bacterium
CATATTCTGATCCAGCCACAGGTGGCAGTTGCAGCCCCAGGTGCCGGAAGGTCCGCCGCCCAGGTGCATATGGCCACGAGGTGACGGCTCTACGAGGCCGCCTGCCCAGCAGACCATCTTGACGCCGGAGCCATCGCCGGTAGCTGCCATGAAGCCGCCGTTGAAATCGGCCTTCAGACCGCCCTGGCGCTCATAGCGCTCCATGAGCTCATTCAGCAGTGCCCAGCACATGTCGGTATTCTGTACATAACCGCCGCCACAGGAAATGACAGCCTTGCAGTTGAACTGTACGTACTCCTCAGCATCCTGATCGTAAGCGATCAGTCCGGTGACCGCGCCGGTCTCATCCTGCAGGACCTTGTAGCCCTTGGTTGCCAGGAAGACCTCTGCTCCGTTCATGACTGCCTTGGTCAGGCATGCCATCTCGACATTGCCGATAATGGAGGAAGCAGCGACGCCGCCGTGACCCTCACGTCCGTGGAAATGGCCCATGAACTGAACCGTAGTAGCCCAGCTCTTGGTGCCGGGGGTCTTCGGATAATGTACGTGATCGATGCACTGATTGTTGTTCTCATAGAAGCCTGCCATCGCATCGTAAAGTGCGGAGTAAGCTTCCTTGTAGCCTTCCTCGGTGCCATCGCTCTCTCCGATCTCAAGTGCGGAGAAATCGATGCTGTTCTTTACCTCATTGCAGTAATCCGGGTCAAACATCGCCTGAATGATGATCTTGCCGTCGCGGCTGACATCATAGGTATAGAAGGAGGAATCCAGCTCCTGCTCATAATCGTGTCCTGCGGAATACTCATTCGCGAACATCGTCTTCTCAACCAGGTCATTGTATGCGGCCTTGGTATCCTCGTTCTCGACGACATCCTTCATGCAGGCGATCATATTGTCAAGAGCCTCGCCGGAATTATTGACGTACTGGGCAATAACCTCCTGAGAGCACTTGCCGCCGGTACGCATGGTGAACTCATTGATGACCTCACCGAGATTATACTTCGGGAAACCTGCGTCCAGATTGAACTGTGCATTCCATGCAGCCATATCCTCTCCGAGGAAGCTGAGTGCATAGTTCTTCTCGATCATGGCAACCTTGGCACCGGACTCTGCTGCTGCCAGGGTAGCCTGGACACCGGCATGACCGCCGCCTACGACGACGACATCAAAATCGTCGATCACGCGGGCAACCTCGACCTCTTCCGGCTCTCCAAGCCAGTCACCGACACCGGCATAGCCGAATACACGGCCCTCTGCCTTTGCGGCTTCCTTCGCTGCAGGGATATCGGTCTGCGGACCGCGAGGGCCAGGGCCGCCTCCAGGACCACCAGGGCCGCCTCCGGGACCACCAGGGCCGCCTCCGGGGCCGCCTTCTCCACCTTCCATCGGAGCTCCCTCTGCAGGAGCTGCCTCTGCCTCTGCCGGAGCGGCTTCGCCCTCAGCCAGGCCTACAACGCTGACAGCCGCTGCGGTAATCGCGCTTGCCGCCGCGCCTTTCAAAAAGCTGCGTCTGCTGAACTTCTTCATTATCATGATCTCCTTCCCGGCTTTCGCCGAATTCATTAACGAATATTAACGAGATCATCCTAGCACCCTTATTGGTACATTTCAACAGTACCGCAGGTGTGAAATGCCCGAAAGCAGGCTATTTCACTAATTTTTCACAAATCTACTGAGTCTGTTTCGCCTGAGCCAGCTTCTTCTCACGACGATGCTTGACCTCATCGGACATAGGCGAGATCTCTCCGGCAGCCTTCAGGGCCTCCTTTGTCATCAGAGGACCGACAAGCTCATAGATCAGGATAGCAAACAGAGTAATATTCCGGATCAGACTTCCCTGCGTTCCCAGAGACATCGCTGTGGTGCACATGCCAAGAGCGACACCGGCCTGAGGCAGCAAGGTGATGCCCAGATATTTGCAGATTTTGGGTGCACAGCCGGTAGCCTTGGCACTGGCGAAGGCGCCGATATACTTTCCGAAGGATCTGGCCAGAATGTAGACGATACCGATCACGACGATCAGCATATCCTGGAATACACCAAGCTCGAGTTCCGCACCGCTGATGACGAAGAAAAGGGCAAAAAGCGGGGAAGTCCATTTGTCCGTAGCTCCCATCAGATCCTCAGACAACGGACAGAGATTGCAGAAAACGGTTCCCAGCATCATGCATACAAGCAGAGAGGAGAAACCAATCTTCACCGGGCCCAGATCCAGCTCCAGCATAGCCAGGGAAGCCGTCAGGAAAACAAAGGTGATGGACATATTCAGACGGTTGGTATTGGAATTGAACATCTTCTCCATCTGAGTCAGGATCCATCCCATGACAGCACCCAGTGCCAGGGAAAGAACGATCTCGATGATCGGATTCAGGATGATGGAAATCAGATCCATCTGGCCGCTCACCATGGTCTTGGCAATACCGAAGGAAACCGCGAAGACGACAAGGCCTACGGCATCATCCAGCGCAACGATCGGAAGAAGGAGGTTAACCAGAGGTCCTTTTGCCTTATACTGGCGGACGACCATCAAGGTAGCAGCCGGTGCCGTCGCGGTAGCGATCGCGCCGAGCGTGATGGCCTGCGGTACGGTCAGCTTGTCCGGCAGGATGATGGCAATGAAGACCATCGCAATATCAACGAGTATCGTGGCGGTCAGGGCCTGTACGATACCGACCACCAGAGCCTGATGACCGGTTTCCCTCAGGTCCTTTAACCGGAACTCATTACCGATCGAAAAAGCAATAAAGCCAAGAGCTACCTCGGAAATCAGGGAAAGCTGGCTTACCGCCTCTCCCGTGGTGAAGCCGAGTCCCTCGATTCCGGCAGCGCCAAGGCAGTAAGGTCCGATCAGGACACCGGCAATCAGATAAGCTGTGACGGCAGGGAGCTTGAACGGCTTGAATACACGAGTCATCAGAAGTCCTGCCAGCATAGCGATGGAAACAGACAATAACGTAGTCATAAAAATCATTCCTTTCGCAAAACATCGCCGTATACTATACTCTTTCCGGCGCAGAAAAACAAGCCTGTAAACAGGCTTGTTTGAATTAAAGTTCTTTTTTCGTTTCTGCCGCCAGGTGCTTCATCTCCCTGGCTGTTTCCCGTACCGCATCGGTGATTGATACGCCTCCGAGCATGCGGGACAGCTCCTCCAGCATCCCCTCTTCATCCAGCCGCAGGATGCTCGTGGCCGTCCTGCCATCGGCCGTTCCCTTCTCGATCCGGTAATGAGCGTCGGCCATTGCCGCGATCTGAGGCAAGTGCGTGATGCAAAGGACCTGATGGGACCGTGCGATCCTCGCCAGCTTCTCGGATACCATCTGGGCGGTCCGCCCGCTGATACCGGCATCGATTTCATCAAAGATGAGCGTCGGGATGGAATCGGTTTCCGCCAGGACTGCCTTGATCGCAAGCATGATACGGGACAGCTCACCACCGGATGCAACCTGTCCGAGCGGCTTTTTCTCCTCGCCCGGGTTTGTGGAAATCAGGAACTGTGCCGTGTCGTACCCGTTCCGGGTAAAGCCGGAAGTCCTCTCAAATGCCATCTCGAAATCCACATGCAGGAAGTTCAGATCAAGAAGAGCCTGCCGGATCGCCTCGGCGAGCGGCTTTGCCTCCTCTTTCCGGATCGCAGAAAGCTGTGCGCAAAGCTTGTCCAGCTCCTGCTCCTTTTCGGCCTTGTGCTGCAATGCTTTCTTCCTGTTTTCTTCGTAGTTTTCCAGCTCCCAGGCCTTGTTCTTCCGGGATTCATACGACTCCTGGATCAGAGCGTAGTTCCTTCCGTATTTGGCCTCGATGCCGCGGATCACGTCCAGCCGCTTTTCGATCTCGAAAAACTCCTCCTCGTTGACCTCTAAAGAGCTGATGTAGTCGGAGATGGACCGGTTCAGATCACCAAGAAGATCATCGATCGTAGAGCACTGGGACTCGATATCCTTAAGCTCCTCATCGTAAACGGCTGCCTGCGAAATCTCACGGACGGCCCGTGAAACCTGCTCTCCTGCGCTCTCCTCGCTGTCGTATCCAAGCAGATAGGCCGCATGGTTCATGTTCTCCGTGATCGTCCTGGCGTGCTGCAGCTTCCGGTAGCGGGCCTCCAGCTCCTCTTCCTCATGCTCCTTCACGGCAGCCTGCTCGATCTCACGGATCTCGTACTGCAGGAAATCGAGCTCGCGGATCCGTTCCTCCTCATTCATCGTGAACTGTTCCAGAGACTTCAGAACCTTCTGATACTCCGAATAGCAGCTGCTCACGGCATTTTTCAGTGTCCCGATCCGCTCCGACGCGAAAAGATCCAGTATCTCCAGATGCCTTGCCGCATGCAGGAGAGATTGATGCTCATGCTGTCCGCAGATATCGATCAGAAGCCCTGTCACCTGCCGCATGCGGGTGATGGTCATGGTCTCGTCGTTTACCCGCAGGACGCTTCGTCCATCCATGATCTTACGCGTGACGATGATCTGGCCGTACTCAGCCGGTTCGATCCCGTTGGCCCGGCACTCTGCAAGAAGTCTCTCATCCGAAACCCGGAAGGTAAGCTCTACCAGTGCGTAATCACAGCCTCTGCGGATGACATCCTTGCCGGCCTTACCGCCAAGGGCCGTGTTC
>CAMOGO010000148.1 GCA_946614075.1 uncultured Lachnospiraceae bacterium
GGTGTGTGGCATTCCGGCAAAAAGCGCCGTCAGCCGGCGGATCGTCTCCGGATCAACGGTCGTGATCTCCGAAGCCCACTCCGGCGTGTAATCCTTGACGGAAGCCTTGTAGATCGAGTAACCAGGCACGCAGGCGACACCATTGACCTCATACTCACCCTCAAGAGCCGCATCACCGATAGTCTCATCGTCAAAAGCCTTCGCCATCCCATCCGCAGCATCCCACAAAAGAGGCTTGTTGCTCTCCGGATCGCGCACATAGTGCCCATCCGGTCCGATCAGGTACGGTCCATTGGTCCTATTCTTCAGGAATACCTCATCCACCGTCCCGATCTCATACAGGATCACATTCTGCAGAGCAAGGATAAATGCCAGGTCCGTGCCGGGCTTGATCGGCACCCACTCACCCTTGGTCGAATCGATATTGCAGCGAGGGTCAACGACGACAACCTTCATTCCACGCGCTACCGCCTCCGCGAAATCCGCGGTCGTCGGCGCATAGGCCGCCGTACCAGGCTCGCCCTTGCCCATGAAAATGCAGTACTCGGTATAATCCGGGTCATAAGAAGGTCCGGTGAAATTGCCAAGCAGCATCGAGCAGCCAAAATGCACAGAACACGTCGGTCCATCCACCTCAACATAGTTCGGCGTGCCAAAGGCCTCGCAGAAATCCATACCCTCGATCATACCGCCCGCACGGGCAAAGCCATTATTCCACACGAACTTTCTCGGATCATCCTCGCGGACCGCGATCAGCTTTTCCGCGATCTCCGCATACGCCTCATCCCAGGAAATCTCCATCCAGCCGGGATCCTCCCCAAATCCCTTGTTCGGGTTCGTCCGCTTCAGAGGCGTCTTCACACGATATGGATTGTACACACTCGCAATGGCCGAGTTGCCTCTCGCGCAAAGCTTTCCCTGATTGACCGGGCAGCCCTTGTTTCCCTCGATGGACGTGGCGACGCCATTCTTCACATTGACCTTGATCCCGCAAGGCGGAAGAACACACTGACGGCACCAGCTGTAGACGACCTCATCCGGCTCCGCATTCACATCCGCCTCCTCTACCCAGGGGATAGAAGCGGCCATTTCCTCTGCGCCGGCTTCCGCTGCCTTCACCTTGCCGGCCGGAATGCCCGCAGCCAAGCCCGCTGCACCCAGTATCGAGGCAGCGCTTCCCTTTAAGAAGGAACGTCTTGATACATTCATGCTACTTTACCTCCTCTTCTTTTTCCTCATCCAAAAGAGCGACTATATATTCTGCCAGGCTCTGATAAGCTGTGGATGGGCAGCTTTCTTTCAGGTGCCTGCAAAAATCCGGTATCCATTTCAGCATGTGGTCCGACAGCCACTCCCGCTGCCACTGCACATAGCGGGGATCGCCCGTATCCTCCTGCTTCGCGATCAGCCACGCCATAACCCCAAACTCCGTGCTGATAAAGTCCGGCTGATCCTTGGCCGTCGCCCGGATCCCGCACTTAGAAAGGAAATTCCTGACCTCCATCAGCGCCGGATACGAGATCTGCTCCCATTTGCTCCTACGCCACACACTCTCATACGCCGGCAGCCCGAAATTTCCCCGGTACACGCCGCGAAAATAGTATGTGAAATTCTTTCCGAGGCTCTCGGCCGTCTCCTCCGGACCGACCTCCAGCCCGGCTACCCTCGCCATCTCCGGTGTCAATGCTTTCTCCGTCAGCTGCGCCAGCAGCATATAGCTGATCCGTCTGTTATCCAATCGATCCATATCCATACACTCCGTAAAAACAATAATGCGGTAAAAAAGTCCGTCTCAAGCATTCCGCTGCTTAAAGCCAGGGCGATACCCCGCCCCCCGCAGAATCGTGTCCTTTGTATACAAAAGATATTCCCGCATACTCCACTCACCCGGATCCGTATCCCAGAAAAATTTGTCCAGCGAGCCGAAGAAATTGAAAATAAAAAGGTACGAGAGCTTATAGCAGTCCGTATCCTCCGGCAGCTCCCCCCGCTCGACGCCGCGCTTCAGCACGTCCTCGTAGACCTTGGCCAGGCCCTTATTCTGCTGGACCCGGGCTTTGTGAAGAGGCTCCGATTTATAGGCTGCATAAATCGAGAACTTAGACATCTCCTTGTTTTCCTGTACATCCTCCATGCAGATACAGAGCAGATCCGTCAGCGCCTCGTCCGTGTTCATGTCCTCCGGCAAAAGCTCAAACCATTTCTCCCTCCGATGGATCCGGTTGCACCCGAATTCCAGAATGATGTCGTCCTTAGTCGGAAAATACCGGTAAAGCGTGCTCGTCGAGACCCCGGCCTCCCGGGCGATCTCCGAAAGCGTTACTCCCCGGTATCCCTTCTTGTCAATCAAACGCATCGCGCACTTGTAGATATGCTCTTTCAGCTTAAATTTTCGCTCCTCCAGCAATTGGTTTCTATCGCTCATTTTCGGCCTCCCAGGGGCTTAAAATCAGGGAATCATGGGGCTTATGGGGTCTCGGGGTTTCGGGTCTCGGGTTTTCGGGTCTCGGGGTTTCGGATCTCGGGGTCTCGGGTTTTCGGATCTCGGGGTTTGGGGGTTCGGAGTTTCAGGGTTCGGGTTTCGGAGTTTCGGGGTTTGGGGGTTCGGAGTTTCAGGGTTTCGGGAATGTTTCAGGTTCAGGAAATGTCTGTCGTAACCAGAAGATGTCAGTCGTTTACAGACGCCGGTTGTCCACAGGCGCCCGTCAAATGCAGATATCGGTAACAACCGGTTTTTACCGGCCTTCTTAGAAATGATCTTTTATCGTCTATATTATCTACTAATTTGTATAACATGATACATACAGGTTAGTCATTAAGAACGGCGACATTACTCGATTGTATACAATTTCCCGACGGTACAATTTTGTTCTGTGGAAAAACATGTCCGAAATTTGTATGTTGCAAAATACAATATAATATGAATGTTGCTGTAAATTCGTGATTATTGTCGCAATATTTTAGTAGACATACACAAATTTAGATGATATGATTTACCTACCAGAAACATCGGTAATGCGGGGCGGGGTTCCCCGCAGTTTTCCAACGAAAGGGGGATACAAATGAAGAAACAGACAAATTCCGGCATTTCCAGACGCTCATTCTTAAAGGGCGCAGCCGCTTTAGGTGCTGTCAGTGCCGTCGCCGCCAGCGGTTCGATGGTTCTCGCTGAGGGCGAGGAAGCACCTGCCGAGATGCCTGAGGAAATGGCAGATGTTCCGGCCTGGCTTGGTACAGCGCCCGGAATCACCGATGACATGTGCTCCGAGATCATCGAGGCAGACGTCGTCATCGTCGGTGCCGGTGCTTCCGGTATCGCAGCCGCCCGCGCAGCTTCCGAATCGGATGTAAAGGTAGTCGTCATCGAGTGCATGCCTGAGCCCACCATCCGCGGCCTGGTATTCGGATGCCTCGATTCCCAGCTGCACAAGGATCTCGGCGCGGAGTATGACAAGCAGGAAGTCGTCAATGAGATCTGCAAAGCCATGGGCAACCGTGTCAACGCAGCCCTTTGGACCAAATGGGCCAACGAGAGCGGCGCTGCTTTCGACTGGTTCGCATCCATCCTGGACGACAGCTTCGAGTACTTCCTGGAGTACTGGCCGAATCCGGACGCCTACGACAACAGCACCGAGCTTCGCAAGCAGTACTGCACCGGTATCGAGTTCGTCGACTGGATCGGCGCCGTCACCAAGCAGTACGAGAAATCCGTCGAGCAAGGCGCTGAGTACCTGTTCAATACGATGGCACTCGAGCTTTGCAAGGAAGACGGTGTCGTCACCGGCGTATACGCCCAGAAGGAAGACGGCTCCTATATCAAGGTCTGCGCAAAGAACGGTGTATCGCTGAACACCGGCGACTACAGCTACAATGAAGAAATGGTCAAGGCTCTTTGCCCGGAGTTCTGGCTGGCAACAGGCGGCAAAGTCGGAACCGTCCCCACCTCCATCGGCTATGGCTACAAGATGGGTATCTGGGCAGGCGCCATGATGGAACCGGGTCCGCACGCGCACATGAGCCACTCCTTCGTCGGTATGATGGGCCTGTCCAACTCCGCAGCCCTGAACCTGAACCTCAAGGGCAAAAGATACATGAACGAGGATTGCGACGGCCAGTCCTTTACCAACCAGATCATCCGCCAGCCGGGACGTGCCGGCATTCAGGTCTGGGACAGCAACTGGCAGGAGATGATCTATCATCAGGGCATCAGCCATGGTGCTCCCGACCCGCACAAATATGACTTTGATGGCAGACAGGCCTCCTTTGAGGCAGCAATCGAAAACCCGAGCCCGTTCCTGGCCGGCGCCAATACACTGGAAGAGCTCTTTGAAATCATGGGTCTTCCGGTAGACACCGCGATCGAGAGCGTCAACCGCTACAACGAGCTCTGCCATGGCGGCAAGGACCTTGACTTTGGCAAGCGCATGGATCGTATGTATCCGGTCGAGACCCCTCCGTTCTTCGCAGCACGCAGCTTCACCGCAGCCTGCATCATCACCGCCGGCCTTGTCGTCGACGAGAACCTGCGTGTCCTGGACGAGAACTTCGACCCGATCCCGCACCTGTGGGCTGCAGGCAACGTAGCAGGCGGACGCTATGCCG
>CAMOGO010000149.1 GCA_946614075.1 uncultured Lachnospiraceae bacterium
GACCTTGACCCACTCCTTGTGGCCCTTGCCGCAGCCGCCATTTCCATACACCTCGCGGTCCTTGCTCACCATGGATACCGAGCCCAGAAGATCCGGCACATAGCCGGTCATGACGATCGGGGCCACGACCTTGCCGGTCAGCTTGCCGTCCTCGATCTCGTAGCCGCGCTCGATGATGCACTGGATGCCCCAGTGCTTCGGGTCCTCCATGCCGGACTGCATACCGACCAGAAGATACCCGTGCGCGACGGAGTCGATCATCTCCTCCAGCGTGGATTCGCCGGAGTCAAACATCGTATTGGTCATGCGGGTGTAAACCTTGTGCTCAAAATTCTCTCTCTTGCCGTTTCCGGTGGGAACGGTGCCCAGGCGCAGGGCCGACAGAGCATCGCAGATGCCGGTCTTCAGGATACCGTTTTCGATCTCGGTCACGTCGCCGGCCGGTGTGCCCTCGTCATCAAAGGCGAAGGATGTGACATCGATGGCGCAGTTTGCACCTTCATGCATGGTGACAAGGTCAGACCCGACGCGCTTCTCGATATACTGGGCGCCCAGCGCACGGTTTTTGACAAACATATCCATCTCGACGCCATGTCCAAAGGCCTCGTGGGCGATCAGACCGGTTACCTCCGGAGAGGTGATGATATCGTACTCGCCCGGCTCGATGCGCTCTGCCCCAAGAAGCTCCATGACGGTCTGGACCGTCTCCGGCAGCTTATCGGCGAGCTCGGCAAAAAGCTCCGGACCCTTTCGCCCGGAAACACCGCTGTAGGCCATGCTGTTGCGGCCGTCACGGGCTGCGATCGGGATGATCGTTCCCTCGGAATAGACATAGCTCTGGCGCAGATCGCGGTTCGCCGTCAGGAACAGTTTGCAGACGTGGGTAGACTGTGCCGTCACGCGGACATCGACCAGATTTTCGCCAAGCGTCATGCCCCGGTCGGAGATCTCGGTCAGATCTGCGATCAGCTGGTCAAGGTCTGCCGTCTCCGGAAGCTGCTCCGTCTCAAATTCCGCACGGATCTCCTGCGGTTCATCGGACAGCTTTCCCGTCTCGTAGACCTTGCTTCCGGCTGCACGCAGGACGGCAAGCTGGGCATCCAGCGCCGCCATGGCCTCTGCCGCGGTTTTCTCCGGGTGCTCCGGATCCATCCGGTTAAACGCATACTCACTGTACAGCCCGTCCCGATATACACGGATGACCGTGCCCCGCTCCGTCGTCATGGTCTCGTTGGCGACAGCCTTGGCCCGCTGCCCGATCGAGATGCGAAAGCCCTTGGAATCGGTCGAAAGAGCACTGACATAATCATATTTTTCCCCAAGAAGCGCGATCAGCTTCTGTAAAGCCGGCGCCAGGGAAGTAAGATACGCAGAAAATGGTGCCTTCATGTTTCCCTCCTGATCTATCATTGACAAAATATGATAACGCCCCCATGCACCGTTTCTCACCTTGTGCGGCCGGGCGATATCATAAAAGAAACGCCGGGAAGCGGGCTATAAAGCCTTCCAGCTTCCCGGCGTCCATCGCCTATCATATCACAAATATTGGCAAAAGGATACCCGATCAGTCATTCAGCCAGCTGTCGGCATCCGAGTAGCGGTAGTTCACACCATTTTCCGATGCCCATGTGGCTGCGTAGGAGTCTCTTTCTACCGTCATCGTCACATCGGAATTGTTGTAGAAAACGCCATAGCCGATGTCCGTGACAGAAGCCGGGATCGTGATAGATCTCAGGCTCTGGCAGTTTTCAAAAGCCCATCCGCCGATCGTTGTCAGGCCATCCGGGATGACAACGGACTCCAGCATATCGCAGCTGTAGAAGCAGTCAAACGGGATCTCCGTGACCGTCGAAGGAATGACAACCTCCGTCAGCGCATCGCAGTTGCTGAAGGTATAATATGCGCCAAGGCTCGCAATTCCCTCCTCTAAGGTGAGCGTCGCCAGGTCATAGCAGCACTCGAACGCGTAGTCCCCTATCTTCTCGACACTGCCGGGGATGGTAATCTCTGTGATGGACGCTTCGTAGAAAGCAGAAGCGCCAATGGATTTCAGTGTGGACGGCAGCGTAACGGAAGTCAAAGTCTCATTGTTCCCGAAGGCATTGTCTCCGATTCCTATAATTCCCTCCGGAACCGCGTAGGTTTCACCGGTCTTCATCATCGGATACTCGACGAGCACTTTATTTACCTTGTCAAACAGGACGCCGTCAATCTCCGCGTACGTCGCACTATCCGGAGACACGCGGATCGCACCGATGCCGGAATAGCTGGCGATCGGTCCCTGGATCTCCTCCACGCCGGCCGGGATCGTGACGCTTGTCATAGCGGAATTGCCCGAGAACACACCACGGCCTAACGTCTTTAAGCTAGCAGGAAGGGAAACCGTTGTCAGGCTGCTGCATTCGGAGAAAGCATCCGGACCGATGGTCTCGATCCCTTCCTCCATGCTCACCTGCGTGAGGTCAGCGCAATAGGAGAAAGCACCGTCCGAGATCGTCTTCACACCGGAAGGAATCCATACATAGGTAAGACCGGTGGAGGAAAAGGCGTAATCTCCTATCTCCTCCAGGCTTGCCGGCAGCTCGATGCTCGTCAGATCGTAGCAATTGTAGAAGGCATTCTCTCCGATAGAGGTAAGATTCTGCGACATCGTGACATTCGAGAGGGCATAGCAATACTCAAAGGCTCTCGGCCCGATCTTGGTCACGGTATCAGGGATAACAATCTCCTCCAGCCAGTCATTATCGGCGAAAGCATCCGCGCCGATCGTCAGGATACCATTCGGAACCTCGTAGTAGGTATCCTCTTTTTCCGAAGGATAGCAAAGAAGGGTCTTGCTCGTCTTTTCAAAAAGGACACCGTCAATCTCGGCAAAAGTGGCATTATCCGGGTGTACTGAGAAGCCGGAAATATACGTATTGGCAAAAGCGGAGGAGCCGATTGCGTTTACATTCTGAGGGATATAGATGGATGCCAGACCCGAATTGGCAAAGGCTCCTTCCCCAATCCGCTCCAGACTCTCGGGAAGTGTAATGTTTTCCAGATCATAATCATACTGGAAAGCGTACGCACCGATCGACTTTACTCCCTCTCCGAACGTAACATCGTACAAAGCAGAGCAATCCGCGAATGCTTCATCACCGATACGGACTACACTGCCTGGAATATTTACGATCTCCAGGGATTCACAGTACCAGAAAGCATCATTTCCAATCTCTGTGAGTCCCTCCGGCAGGGTAATATCAGAAAGTTCCTCGCAGTTGGCAAAAGCATAGCGTCCGATCGTCTTCAGCGTAGAGGGAAGGCTGACATAGGTTAAGCTATAGCAGTCCTCGAATGCATATGGCTCGATCTCGGTGACGCCCTCCGGGATGATAACCTCCTCCAGCTCATCATCCCAATAGAAAGCAGAGTCGCCGATCACGGTGACTGCATGTCCATCAAGTTCCGAAGGAATCTCAACATACCAGTTGTCCGGAGCGCCGGTGAGCTTAGCAGTTCCATCATAATTCAAACGATAGGAATAACCATCTGCAGTATCAAAGGTCGTCATGGCCATCTCAGACATGCCATAATAATATTCATCCAGAGAGAAGCTTCCGTCTGCCAGGCTTCCCTCCTGGTCGACTCTGCTGAAATAGTCATCCTGAATGAAGTACCAGGTATCGTCTCCTTCTGTCCTGTATACATCAAGCTCTACTTCATAGACCTGGCTGCTGCCATCGGATAATGCTGCATCGCAAAGGATCGTGACCGCATAATAATCCGGAAGCGTCAGCCCCTCGTTCGGCGAAAACTCTCCCAAAGACTCAATCTCTGCCGGAACAGCATAGGTGAGCCGGAGCCCTTCCTCCTCAAGATCATAGCTGATCTCTTCGATGACATATTCTTCATACTCACTTATACTTTCATATCTCTCCTGTGATAAAAGATACTCCTCCAGACCGGGAGAGACCATTCTCCCCGAAAAGGCAGATGGGCCGTCTGCAATCAGGTCGTCCAGAAGCGCGGCTAAGTCCGGCCCGAAATCGTAGACCTCGGTCCAGTTCTCCGGAACCCGGATATCCTCATAGGGATCCTCCTCCGCATTTACCATCTGTGCAGACGGCCATGCCATCATACTCCCCAGCACCATGGCAAACGCTAAGGCCAAT
Organism: uncultured Lachnospiraceae bacterium; assembly: GCA_946614075.1. The sequence goes on from CAMOGO010000149.1 coordinate 4,155, forward strand.
GATGCCCATTTCCTTAAAGCTTTCATTTTCTTCTCCTTCCTGTTGGGTGTGTCAATGGGGACGGTTCTCACTGACACACTGTCTGCAGTGTGTCAGTGAGAACCGTCCCCATTGACACACCCTAAATCTTTGCCACTACCTTGTCTCCCATTTCCCGGGTGCCGATGATGGCCTGTCCGGGAGCTGCGATATCTCCGGTCCGCCACCCCTCGTCAAGAACCGCCGTCACCGCATCCTCGATCGCCAGGGCCTCCTTGTTCAGGCCAAAGCTGTACCGCAGAAGCATCGCCATCGAAAGGATGGTCGCGATCGGGTTCGCCTTGTCCTGTCCGGCGATGTCCGGTGCAGAGCCGTGGATCGGCTCATACATGCCGAAAGCCCCTTCACCCAGGCTGGCGCTCGGAAGCATGCCGATGGAGCCGGTGATCATGCTG
>CAMOGO010000150.1 GCA_946614075.1 uncultured Lachnospiraceae bacterium
TTTTGCGCTGCCCAGACTCTCTCCCGGATCGCCTCCGAGGACTCCGCAGGCTCCGTCCTTTGCAGCTCCTCAAATTTCACCGGCGCCACCTCCACGCACACATCAATTCTGTCTAAGAGTGGACGGCTGACATGGTTGAGGTAATTCCGGACCGTCGTCGGCGAGCAATGGCAGCGGGTCCTGTCAGGGAAAAAGCCACACGGGCAGGGGTTCATTCCAGCCACCAGCATAAAATGAGCCGGATAACGGTAGGCTCCCTGAAGCCTCGACACGACGATCTCCCCGTCCTCAAGTGGTTGCCTGAGCGTATCAAGGACGGTCTTAGGGAATTCTGTCAGCTCGTCCAGGAACAAAACGCCGTGATCCGCCAGGGAAATCTCGCCCGGTTTCGGAATCCGGCCTCCGCCTGTCAGCGTCACAGCCGTCACCGTATGATGTGGCGCACGGAAAGGCCGGGTGCAGATCAGCGGCTTATCTGCCTGCAAAAGCCCGCAGACACTGTGGACCTTGGATATCTCCAGCGCCTCCTCCCTGGTCAATCGGGGCAGGATACCCGGTATCCTTTTCGCGACCATCGTTTTCCCGGAGCCTGGCGGCCCAACCATGAGGAGATTATGCCGGCCGGATGCCGCGATCTCCGCCGCTCTTCGGACGGCAAGCTGCCCGGAAAGACCGGAGAAATCCTCCTCCACTTCCACCCCCGCTTTCAGGAAGGGGTCTTCCTCCTTTCCGTCCTCCTGACATAAACCGTCAAAGAGGAGCTCCTCTGCAAAGGCAGCGTCCTCCGTCCCGGCATCCGACCTCAGCATTGCGATCTGGTTTAACAGATCCACAGTCTCCGAAAGAGTCCTGACTCCCAGGACACAGAGGTCTTCTCCTACCAGCCTGGCCTCCGCCACATTCTCCTCCGGCAGGATCAGCAGCCGAATCCCCAGCTTTTTGGCAAACAAGGCGATCGGCAGGACACCTCTCACCGGCCTCACATCGCCGTCCAGTCCCAGTTCTCCCAAAAGCAGGATCTCCTCCGGGCGAGGCAGGTAGCCGAAGGCAGACAGCACGGACACCGCGATGGCCAGATCAAAGCCATTCCCCTCCTTCCGGATGTCCGACGGCGACAGGTTCACCGTGATCTTTTTCGGCGGCGTCACAAAGCCGCTGTTAATGATCGCCGTCCTGACACGCTCCCTTGCCTCACGCACCTCTGTTCCCAAAGCACCGACCATATCCATGCCAGGCAGCCCGTCACGGATATCCGCCTCCACCTCAACAATCATTCCTTCCAGCCCCAGAAGAGCTGCCGTCATCGTTTTGCTGTACATTTCATCCCCTTTAAGTTTTTCCGGTTCCCCGCTTCTCCTGCCGTCTTTTCCCAGGTCGCCCTTGCTCATCCCCTCCACCTGTGTTATACTATTCAGGTGTTTTTAGTCTAAGAAAGGCAGGTCCGAGATGAAAAAAGGATTTGACAACGAGAAATATCTGAAAATGCAGTCGGAACATATCCGTGAGCGCATCAGCCATTTCGGAGACAAGCTCTACCTCGAATTCGGCGGAAAGCTCTACGACGACTTTCACGCCTCACGTGTTCTTCCCGGCTTCGAGCCTGACAGCAAGCTGCGCATGCTGATGCAGCTCTCGGATCAGGCAGAAATCGTCATCGTCATCAGTGCCGAGGATATCGATCATAATAAAGTGCGAGCCGATCTTGGCATCACCTACGACAACGATGTCCTTCGTTTAAAGCAGATCTTCGAAGACAAAGGTCTCTATGTCGGAAGCGTCGTGATCACTCACTACCACGGCCAGACGAGCGCGGATCTCTTTATCGCCAAGCTCGAAAAGCTCGGCATCCATGCCTATCGTCACTATCTCATCCCGGGCTATCCGAATAATGTCCCTCTCATCGTCAGCGACAATGGCTACGGCAAGAACGACTACATTGAGACCTCAAGGCCTCTGGTCGTCGTCACGGCTCCCGGCCCCGGCAGTGGAAAAATGGCGACCTGCCTTTCCCAGCTCTATCACGAGCACAAGCGCGGCATCCGTGCCGGCTATGCCAAGTTTGAGACCTTCCCGATCTGGAATCTCCCGCTGAAGCACCCGGTCAACCTTGCCTACGAGGCAGCAACGGCCGATCTGAACGACATCAACATGATCGACCCCTTCCATATGGCAGCCTATGGCATCACCACCGTCAACTACAACCGTGATGTCGAGGTCTTCCCGGTCGTGAACTCCATGTTCCAGAAGATCTACGGAAAGAGTCCTTACCAGTCTCCGACCGACATGGGCGTCAATATGGCAGGCAACTGCATCATCGATGACGCGGTCTGCTGCGAGGCATCCAAGCAGGAAATCATCCGCCGCTATTACGAAGCCCAGGCGCGCATCTTTGCGGGCAAGGCTCCCGAGAACGAGGCTTATAAGATCGACCTGCTCATGCAGCAGCTCGGCATCACCATCAACGACCGCCGTGTCGTCCGCGAGGCGCACGCGATCGAGGCAATCCGCCAGTGTCCCTGCGCTGCGATGGAGACAGAGGACGGCCGGATTTTCTACGGAAGAACGACCGATCTGCTCGGCGCCTCCTCCGCATTGCTTCTGAATGCCATCAAGGGTCTGGCCGGAATCGAGGATTCCTACCTGCTCCTGTCACCGGATGCGATCCAGCCGATCCAGAACCTGAAGATCAAGTATCTCGGCAGCAAAAACCCGAGACTTCACACCGACGAGGTCCTCATCGCTCTGTCGGCCAGCGCCAGCAAGGATGAGAAGGCCGCTCTGGCTCTCTCCACTCTTCCTCGCCTGAAGGGCAGCCAGGTTCATACGACCGTCATGCTCTCCGAGGTCGACCGTGCTACCTTCCGGAAGCTCGGCGTGAGCCTCACCTGCGACACCAAGACCCGATAAACTTTAGAAAGCCGGAAGCCTCTCCTCTGGCGAGGCCGGTAATTTAAATCGATCCGTAAAAGCAGCCTGATTCGCGTCACGGCTGCTTTTTCATTGGATGCTTACGTCCAGACTTCGCAGTTTTTCTTTAGATTAGTATCCTTTTCTTTACTTCTATCTATTTATGTATAGTAGCCTACATTATGTTAATTGTCAAGTGTATTTTTCTGGCATTTCTATATTTTATAGCATATTCCCCCGATGCCGGTAGCCCGCCTTTTTTTCGAAAATGGATCGAGTAGGAGGAAGCCAATCCGACTCTTACTCGCCGCGCTGGCCGCCGTAGTCGTAAGGCAGCAATTACCTTAGGGCGGCCGTACGATCGAGTAGGAGGAGGTTTACCCGACTCCTACTCGCTGCGCCGGCTGCCCGTTGCCGTAAGGCAACATCTACCTCGGGGCAGCCGTGTGCAAAAAAGCGAGTGAGGATCCTTTTGGGGACTCTCACTCGCTTCGCTCATGATGATTTGCTAATGTTTCCTTTGTAAGAATTCGCGCTGCTTCGCTGTTTGCGCAGCGATCACACCGCTTTCCTGACCTAGTGGTGGAACAGACGGATTCCGGTGAAGCACATGACCATGCCGTAGTCGTCGCAGGCCTTGATGACCAGGTCATCGCGGACAGAGCCGCCAGGCTGTGCAATGTACTTTACGCCGCTCTTGTAAGCGCGGTCTACGTTGTCGGAGAACGGGAAGAAAGCGTCCGAACCGCAGGTGACTCCCTGCATGCCGTCAAGCCATGCTCTCTTTTCCTCTCTCGTAAAGACAGCCGGCTTCTCCTCAAAGATCCGCTCCCATCTGCCGTCAGCCAGGACATCCATGTAATCCTCGCCGATGTAGAGGTCGATCGCATTATCGCGGTCTGCGCGGCCGATGGTCGACTTGAACTTCAGCGCCTGAACCTGCGGAGACTGACGCAGATACCAGTTGTCTGCCTTAGAGCCGGCCAGTCTGGTGCAGTGGATACGGGACTGCTGACCGGCGCCGATGCCGATCGCCTGGCCATCCTTGACATAGCATACCGAGTTGGACTGCGTGTACTTCAGCGTGATCAGGGCGATCGCCATGTCGCGCTTGGCAGCCTCCGGCAGATCATGATTGACGGTCACGATGTTGGAAAGCAGCTCGTCGTCTACCTTCAGCTCATTACGGCCCTGCTCAAAGGTCACGCCGTAAACCTGCTTGTGCTCGATCGGTGCCGGGACATAGTCCGGATCAATCTGGATGATGTTGTAGTTGCCCTTTTTCTTGGTCTTCAGGATCTCGAGAGCCTCATCGGTATAGCCGGGAGCGATCACGCCATCGGAAACCTCTCTCTTGATCAGGTTTGCGGTATCGACGTCGCAGACATCCGACAGGGAGATGAAATCGCCGAAGGAGGACATGCGGTCCGCGCCTCTTGCTCTTGCATACGCGCAGGCCAGGGGAGAAAGCTCGCCGAGATCATCCACCCAGTAAATCTTTGCCAGAATATCGCTAAGCGGCAGACCGACCGCTGCGCCGGCGGGGGAAACGTGCTTGAAAGAGGTTGCTGCCGGAAGTCCGGTTGCTTTCTTCAGCTCCTTGACAAGCTGCCAGCCGTTCAGGGCATCCATAAAGTTGATATATCCCGGCTTTCCGTTTAATACCTTGATCGGCAGG
>CAMOGO010000151.1 GCA_946614075.1 uncultured Lachnospiraceae bacterium
CGCGGGAAACACCGCCGCCGATGATGATCGCCTCAGGGTTCGTGACACAAGCGATAGAAGCCAACGCCTTACCAAGGTAATGGCAGCACTGATCGACGAGCTTCAGCGCAATCCGGTCACCCATCTTCGCCGCATCAAAAATATCCTTCGCCGCGATCGTGTCAAGCTCCGAAAGAGTAGAAGCCGCCTTCTCCGCATCCGAAAGCTTGTAATAGCTGTGCAGGATACCAGTCGCGGAAGCATACTGCTCAAGGCAGCCATGGTTGCCGCAAGGGCAGGCTTCCTCCTCCTGCTCATTGACACAGATATGTCCGATCTCGCCTGCGGAGCCAGTAGCACCGTAGACGATCTGATTATTGAGAATGATACCGCCGCCGACACCGGTGCCGAGGGTCACAAGGACCGTGTTGCTGTAGCCCTTGCCGCCGCCCATGCGGGTCTCGCCCAGAGCAGCCAGGGTCGCGTCATTGCCGGCGCGGACCGGAAGCCCGGTCATATCCTTTAACGTCTTGGTGAGGTTGAAAACATTCCAGCCGAGATTGACACATTTGTTGACGATGCCGCCCGCGGTGACAGGACCGGGGACACCGATGCCGATACCCATGATATCAGCCGAACTCAGACGATGAGCCTCCCGGTGCTCCATCATACTCTCATTGATGTCCGGAAGAATATAAGCGCCGCCATTTTCCCTGCGTGTCGGGATTTCCCATTTTTTGATTAAAGTGCCTTCCTCATTAAAGATGCCCATTTTGACGGTGGTTCCGCCAAGATCAACAGCAAAAATGTACTGCATAAGAAATCCTTTCTTGATATAATCATAATAAATTTTTGATACGATCTTAATGGACTTAGAGCCCATACGAACCTATTATATCTGCTAAGAGGAGAAATGTCTAACAAATAATGGAAAATGGGCAAAATACCTTTTAGGGACGGAGAGCAATATGAATTCATATGATAGAAGGGCCAACCTGCAGGAGCTGGACACGGCGATTGAGGTGGGCCGTGAGGTGTACTACTGCCTGAAGAGGGCGGAGGAGAAGCTGGACAAAGCGACGGACTGGGGCTTGGTTGACATCTTTTTTGCCAATTTCATCACCAGCTCGCTGAAGCATCGGCGGATCGCGGACGCGAATGCGGAGATTGAGCAGGCGAGGGGGTATCTGAGGCAGCTGAGCCGGACGCTGGACCATACGGTGCTTCCGGAGAGCCTGAATGTTGAGGTGAATCAAATCACGCGGATCGCAGATGTGGCATTTGCGAGCCGCGTGATGGATGTGTTTTTTCAGAATAAAATCAATGATTCGATTGAGCAGATACAGAAATCCAGGGAGCAGGTTAAAATCGTGGTGAAGGAACTGAAGGAATTCCGTAAGCTGGAGGCGGCTGTTGTCGCCGAGGTTGTGGCCGAGCCGGTCACCGTCGAGCTGTAAGCCGGTCACCGTCGAGCGGGTTTTATTCTTCGGTTTCTTCGGCCGTGATGCCCATGCGGAGGGCTGCCTGACGGATGGCGTCGAAGGTTTCGACGCTGAGGTCGTGCTCGACGCGGCAGGCGTCGTCGACAGCTGTTTTCTCACTGACACCGATCTTCATCAGGATTCTCGAAAGGATGATGTGGCGCTCGTAGATTTTGGAAGCGATCGCCATACCCGCATCGGTCAGGGTAATATAGCCATCGGAATCCATGTTGACATAGCCATCTTCACGGAGATGCTTCATCGCTACGCTGACGCTGGGCTTTGAGAACCCGAGCTCATTCACAATATCGATGGAGCGGACATGTGTGAGACGTTCACTGAGCATTAGCACAGTCTCAAGATAGTTTTCAGCACTCTCGTGGATTTGCATTGGTAAAACCTCCCCCTTCGCCGGTTTGTAAACCGACTTTTAAAAACTTGGGACTACAGCATATTCTGCATGCCGTCCAAAAAGCAAGCGTCTGTCAGAACCGGATAATTGGTAATCATCAGGTGCTCTGCCACACGATTGTTTCGATCCTTGAAGCTGACCAGGTACTTTGTGTCAAAACGATAGACCTGAAGTGGCCGGCCGCTTTCGGTCATGGTGCCTTCCGGGTAGAGCTCCCGGATCAGATCGGTATTTTTGATGACCAGCATAAAATACCCTTTGCAGGAATGGATCAGCCACTCTGCGAGCCGCATGTGATCGGATTTGCCGAATTCGGAACCGTCATAGGAAGAAAAATCCGTATCATACGGCGGATCCAGAAAGACGAAATCGTCTTCGCCGGGTGTGTACCGTTCCAGAAAATCGATAAAATCCTCTTCTGCGATTAATGTCCTTGACAGCTGTGCCAGAAGATCCGGGCTTTTCATGGCCTGAATCTTTCCGGTGAGCGGCTTGCGGTTGTAGCTGATGCCGCCGTAAGGGACGTTGAAATCGCCTTTTTTATTGTACCGGAACATGGATGAATAGCAGTACTCGCGGATAAATACGTACAGGGCGATCTGCTCCCCGTAGGAAAGCTGCAGATCAAGGCGCCTGTTGTAGCGCTCGCGCATCTGCATGTAGAAGGCGCTTTTCAGGCAGCCCTCCAGATTCGATACGATGTCATCGTCCGAAAGCAGTCCCTTTGATTTTTCCAGGGTCAGCATGCGCGCGATTTTCGCGTGGCAGAAATCGACAGCCTGTGTCCAGAAGGCTTCCTCCCTCAGATAAGAGGAATCCGGCAGCGAACGGAAGAGGAGACTGTCATCCAGAGAATCCTGGATCGTATACAGGAAGATACGGACCGGGAAAAATACGTGCTCCGCGAAGGTGTCGGTCGTCCGGCAGTTGGCATAGAGACGGATGAGCTCGTCCCGGTAGCGGTCAGCCAGGTCGCTCAGATACCTGAAGCAGCTGTCCATCGCCTCGATGGCATGGAAGAAATCAGGATCCTGCGAGGCTGCCATGCGGTAAAGGCCCATCAGCTCTGAGGATTTATCGTTGATATAATAGCGGTCGGCCTCGAGCGCCAGGTAAACGGCGCCGCCGCCGACGAACGGTTCGAAGTACTGGTGAGTCCCCTCCGGGATGGCGGGCAGGATGAATTTGAGCTCTTTTTCCTTGCCGCCGGGATATTTCAGCAGAGGGGCTGCCCGGTTGGTTTTGACGGAAACGGTCATGTAAGGGCCTCCGAAGCAGTCAGGTCTTTGGACAGACCCAGACTCTTATCTACAGCAAAACGGATTATAACATATATAGTCAGCAAAACGCAATGGTTTTGCAAAATCCTTAGACTAGATCAGCTGGATGTAGATCAGGGTGACGATACATCCGAGGACGAAGCCTGCTACTACCTGCGTCGGAGTATGGCCGACGAACTCCTTCAGCTGCTTTTCAAACAGATCCTCCTCCGGATAGTCGGATTTGTGGTTCGCCATCAGGACATTGAGCACCTTGGACTGCTCGCCGGTGACCTTTCGTACGCCCATGGCGTCATGCATGACGATGATGGCCAGCAGGGCGGAGATGGCAAACAGAGGACTGTCGAAGCCATACAGGAAGCCGATGCTTCCGGAAAGAGCCGTGACGGAAGCGGAGTGAGCGCTTGGCATGCCGCCGTCACCGATCAGACGCTCCGGGTAAAAGCCCTTGTTCAGGTAGGTGTAGATGCCTGTCTTAAGGAGCTGCGCGCAAAGCCAGCTGATAGCTGCGCAGACTAATGCCTGATTATGCAGGATGGTATTCATACCGTTAGAAACCTCCGATAGCAGGTGCGGCATAAAGCTGGATCTGTCACCGCCCCAAATTACCACGCTATCATAGCATGAAAACTTTCAGAGGTCAAAGAGAAAAAGGATTGTTGATGTAGTCGAATATATGTTAGAATGAGACAAATTCCGGACGATGAAAAAGGCATGGTATGAGCTTTTTTAAGGAGACGGTCCGGGGAGTGCAAATGGGACAGGAAAAGGAGCTAAGATCATGGCTGGTTCAACGATGGGAAGACTTTTTCAGATAACGACTTGGGGCGAATCCCATGGCAAGGCGGTAGGTGTCGTGGTGGATGGCTGCCCGGCGGGGCTTTCCCTGTCGGAGGCAGATGTCCAGGAGCTGCTCGACAAACGCCGTCCCGGCAGCGGAAAGTATGGGACCGCGCGCTCTGAGGAGGATGTGGTCGAGATTCTTTCCGGCATTTTTGAGGGAAAGACGACCGGAACGCCGATTTCCATGCTGGTGCACAATAAAGACCATCGTTCGGCGGACTATTCGGAGGTTGCCTCCTGCTATCGTCCGGGGCATGCCGATTATACCTTTGACCAGAAATACGGCTTCCGGGATTACCGCGGCGGCGGACGGTCCTCGGCCCGTGAGACGATCGGGCGGGTGGCGGCCGGTGCCGTGGCCATGCGTCTGCTCGCGGAATTCGGTGTGGAGGTCACGGCCCGTGCCGTGCAGATCGGCGGCGTGGAGGTGGTGCCCGGCCAGGATCCGATGGAGGTGGAGGTGCCTCTGGCGCCCGGCGATTCCATGGGCGGCGTGGTCGAGTGCCGGGTAAAGGGAATGCCGGCGGGCGTGGGGGAGCCGGTTTTTGACAAGCTGGAGGCCCTGCTGGCGCGCG
>CAMOGO010000152.1 GCA_946614075.1 uncultured Lachnospiraceae bacterium
AGAGCCGGCGTCGGCATCAGTGAGGTGACGGACAGCCTGACGATCATCGTTTCGGAGGAGACGGGGAAGATTTCCCTGGCGTTTGAGGGCAACCTGACCAAATCCTTGACAGCAGACGGTCTGAGGGCTCAGATCCGCCGGATCATGTTCGCCGGAGAAGGAGCAGAGCGCAAGGACAAAAGGGGGAATCGCAGATCATGAAGGACATTCTGACCAAGAATCTGGGATACAAAATCGGCGCTTTGTGCATCGCCATTCTGCTTTGGATCTATGTGGTCAATGCAGAGAACCCTCTGACAAACCGGACGATCACCGGTATCCCGATTTCATTCATCAATACCGAGGTCTTCACGGAGAACCAGATGACCTACGAGATAAGCGGCTCACAGACCGCGTCGGTTACCGTTTCCATCCCGAGGACGGACCGTACCCGGGTAGACCGTGATGATTTCAAGGCCGTGATAGACTGTAATCTGATCAATGACCTGAACGGAGCTGCTCAGGTAGCGATCACCTACACGGGCGACTATGCCAATTCCAATTTCAGCTGGCAGGCACTGACCAATACGGTGCAGATTGTCACAGAGCAGATTACATCCCTCAGCTGGCCTGTGGATCTGAAGCTGACAGGTGAGGATCTTCTGGCGAGCGGCTGCATCGTTTTCAGCCAGAATGTCAGCCCCGCAACGGTGACCGTGACGGCCCCGAAGTCCAAACTGGAAAATATCGCATCTGCGTCGGTAGAGGTTGACGTATCCGCCGCTGACAGCCCGGTCTCCGGTGATTTCCCGATCGCCTTTTTCGACCGGTGGGGTGAGGAGATCCCGATCAGCCAGGAGGACGAGGAGATTACCTTGAGCGCCTCCACCGCGACGGCCACGGTCACCATCTATCCCACCGATCAGGCGCTGGTTGACTGTTCGCAGGTCATGGGTGCGGACAAGGTAGCGGATGGCTTCCGGTTTAACGGGATTACGAGCAGCATGGAGACGGTCAAGCTGGCCGGCGATCCGATGCTGGTCAATGGCATCAACTCCATCGTGATCCCTGCGGAGGAGCTCGATGTGACGGGCGCTTCCGAGAGCTTTTCCAAGGAGATTGACCTTTCGGCGTACCTGCCTCAGGGCGTGAGGATCGTAGGCGGAAGCACGGTCAAGATCGATTTCTCCATCCTGAAGGTCGATACGAAGGAGATTTCCTATGTGACGGGACGGATCAACTGGATCGGACAGAATACCGAGTACCGGTACCGGATCCTGGACGTCGGCATGGTCATGCCGGTGACACTCTCAGGACTTGAGGGTGAGCTGGAAAATGTCGTCACGGGAGATTTTAACCTGACACTGGATGTTTCAGGCCTGAAGCCCGGTACACACGAGGTAGCCGTTACCTCGGATCTGGCGGGACTGTCGGATTCCATCGAAATGGTTTCCCCGAGAAGCCTGACGGTCCAGATCATCGGCAGCGCAGATGAATACGAAGAGGAGGAGCTTCCGGAGGAGACGGAGGCAGCCGGAACCGGGAACTAAAGTCCGGGAGCATCTGCGATATACTATCAGATAGTTGTGGCGCGAGGCGAGGCCTCGCAGGAAGTGTTTAGAAATGGTTACTGAGAAAATGATCATCGGGGTCGAGGGCGGTCTTCACGTGAAGGCCGCGACGGTCCTGTGCAACACGGCAATCCGGTACCATTCCCGGATCGATCTGTCGATCGGGAGTATCACGGCGAATGCGAAAAGCGTTCTCGGTGTACTGGGTGCCTGCATCAAGGCAGGCGATACGGTAGAGTTCTGCTGCGATGGAATTGACGAAGATGAGGCTTTGGCGGGAATACGGGAGGTAGTACAGAATGATTTCCGGGAAAATACCGAAGATTGACTGGCTGTCGATCCTGATCTTTCTCGCCGGATATGCCGCCGGATATTGGTTTGCAGGCGCCGGGAAGTTTATTCTTTCCGGCGTTTGTCTGATTGTGATGGCTCTTTTTGTCGGGGGCAGGTTCCTTCTGAACTCCGGCTGGCTTCTGGACATGCGCGTGGTATTCACTCTGTTCTGGCTCGGAGGCGTGGGCGTATCGGCCCTGAAGCTTTCGAATCTGGCGACGGAGTGGACCTGGCAGACCTGGGTCAGCTTCGGACTGACCTGGGTTTGCTTCATGGCAGCCTATGAGCTGACCGCCGTCATCGGGCGCGCTCTGCTTAGTGCGATGCGAAAAAGGTCCGACGCCGGGAATGAGGAAGCACACCAGGCCGTGCGCAGCCTTCTGAAGCGTACGGCGGAATATGCCATCAAAAGCCCGGATACGGACGAGGCAAAAAGACTGTTGGTCCTGATCGCGGGAACGACCTTTATCTCCGCGGCCTGCTTTGTCTTTGAAGCGGTCACCCTGCAGCTCATCCCGCTGTTTTCGGATCTGCCGCATGCTTATTCCGAGTTTCATATCTCAGGCGTACACTATTTTACCGTGACGGCTGTCCTGGTACCGGCACTTTGCGTGCTTTACGGGAGAGGGCGTGGGTTCAAGGGATCCCTGATGGATATCATCATGGTCGTCTGCCTCGCCATCTCCATCGCCATCCCGATCCTCGCCGTGTCGCGCTTCCAGCTGATCTTTGCGGTCGCGCTTGCCGTAGTGGTCTGGCTTTCCTGCCGCGGGCGGCTTAGTGTGAAGCTGGTCCTCGTGCTGGGGGTCATCATGCTGACGCTCTACGTCGGACTGACCTTTGCCCGTCATCACGATGTCGCCTACCTGAACGGGATCTTTGAAATGAAAAATCCGGCTACGCCGATTTTTGTGACGCAGCCTTACATGTACATCGCCAATAATTACGACAATTTCAACTGCCTGACGATGCAGCTTCCGGCCCACACCCACGGCCTGCGGATGGCTTTTCCTGCTTTTGTCTTTACCGGGATGAAGTTTTCGCATCCAGAGCTTGTGAGCTTTCCGATCTACATCACGAAAACCGAGCTTACGACGCTGACGCTGATCTACGATGCCTACTATGATTTCGGAATCGCCGGCGTGGCTTGCTTCTCGCTTGTCTTAGGAGTGGTCTGCCGCCTGATCGCCTGGTTCCGGAACAGGTCCCAGAACCCGATCCGTCATCTGCTGTACGGACAGGCTCTGCTGTATCTGGCGCTGTCCTTTTTCACCACCTGGTACTCAAACCCGACGACCTGGTTCTGGTACGGGGTGAGTGTGATTTACCTGATCGTGATGGCGGTCAGGAGAAAGAGTAAGAAATGATTCATGTGATATACGCCTCCGATGACGGCTACGTCAGGCATCTGGCCACATCGGCGAAAAGCCTTCTCGACCACCTTGCGGATGAAGCGGTCACGCTTCATATCCTGTCAAACGGGATCAGCCCCGAAAGCCAGAGAAAGCTGTCGGAGATGGTAAGGGAAAAAGGGCAGGAGATCGCTTTCTACGAGCTTTCGGACCTCGAGAGCATCCTGCGGGAAAAGGCCGGCACCTCCCGGACCGGGCATTTCCACGTCGCGACGATGTCCAGACTTCTGGCCGGCAGCATCCTTCCGGAGGAGATCGACCGCGTGATTTATCTGGATTCCGACACGGCCGTACCGGGAAATATCGCGGAGCTTTTCCATTATGATCTGCAGGGAAATGTCATCGGAATGGCCGGAGAGCCGACGATTTATCCGGAAATCAAGGAATACCTGGGCATTGGGGCAAAAGAGCCGTACTTTAACGCGGGCGTGATCCTTTTTGACCTTGCGAAGTGGCGCGAGCAGGGCATGGAGGATAAGTGCTTTGCTTTTTACCGGCAGATGGGGGAGAAGATCTCCTTTGCAGACCAGGATATCCTGAATGCCGTATGCCGTGGGCAGGTGCAGCCCCTGCCGCAGCGCTTCAATTTCTTCAGCAATTTTGCCTGGTATCATTATGGGACGCTAAAGAAGATGGCTCCCTGGTACGCTGGCTTTGAGACGGCCGAGGGCTACCAGAAGGCAAGGAAAAGCCCTGTTGTCGTGCATTTCGCAGGCGATGAGAGGCCTTGGATTGCCGGGAACCGGAATTACTACCGTCACATCTACGAGGAGCATCTGGCTAAGACAGCCTGGGCAGGAGCCCCAAAGATCGAGGGGAAGAGGGGATACATGCTGTTTTACCATCTGGTGAACCTGACAGCCTATATCTGCCCCCCGCTAAGAGCCCTGATCTCCGCTGTCTACTACCAGCAGCGCCTCGCAAAGAAGCAGAACTGACGCCACCGCTTTTCAATCGGCGGAAGATATGCTAGAATATTCGATTGAATGTAACATAAGGAGCAATATATAGATGTCAGAGGTAACAGGATTGTTGAGCGTGGTCATCCCCGCCTGGAATGAGGAGGCCATGATCGCAAAGACAGCACAGACCGTCAGCAGCATATTGGAAGAGAATAAGGTCCCGTTTGAAATCATGTTTGTGGATGACGGGTCCAAGGATAAGACCTGGGAGGAGATCCAGAAGGCCTCCCGTGCCATCCCGCAGGTAAGGGGTGTACGTTTTTCCCGGAATTTCGGAAAGGAAGCCGCGATGTTTGCGGGACTGGGAGC
>CAMOGO010000153.1 GCA_946614075.1 uncultured Lachnospiraceae bacterium
TTTGAGCCATTTGCCGCGGAAGAGACGGATCAGGTACAGCACACCGCGGACACAGAGCTCAATGCACATCGCGAGCCACACACCCTGCAGACCAATCCGTGGCGCCAGGAAAAGCGCCAGCAGGATGCGGACACCCCACATGCTGACCAGGTTCAGGATACTCGGAACCAGCGTATCGCCGGCACCGCGCAGGGCACCCGCGCACACGATCGAGGCCGCGTACAAAGGCTCTGCGAAGGCCTCAATCCTTAGCACCGTGGCGCCAAGCTTGCGGACGGCAAGATCCGTCGTCAGAAGTGCGAACATCCAGTCCGCCAGGAAATACATGGCGATGCCGCCAAGTCCCATGAGGAGCACACCCAGGATGAGGGTGAGGCGCGAAAAGCGTTTGGCAAGATCGGGCCTTTTTGCACCGATGCTCTGGCCGATCAGGGTGGTAGCGGCGGAGCCGATGCCGTAGCCAGGCATGTAGCAGAAGCTCTCCGCCGTGACGCCGAGCGAGTTTGCCGCGACCGCGACCGTTCCCAAAGGCGCGACGATTCTCGTGGAGAAAATCTGCGCGCCGCACATGATGGAGTTTTCCGCCGCAATCGGGAGGGCAAGCTTTGCGGCGCGGCGATAAATCGAGCCGTCAAGCCGGAAGCCCTCCGTGCGGCGAAGTGCCAGTCTTGGCGAGCGGAAAAGCACGTTCCACACCATGAGCGATGCGACGACGACTTCCGACAGGGCCGTTCCCAAAGCCGCACCGGTCACGCCCAGGTTTGCCCCGGGAAGCGGGATGCCGGCGAGGCGGATGGTGCTGGTCGGAAAGATCAATAGAGCATTAAAGACGACGTCGAGCCCGCACATCATGGTGTTCAGGATGCTCGGCGTTTTCATGTCGCCGCTGCACTGCAGCATGGCGCCGGAAAGCTGTCTTAGCTGGACGAAGGGCAGGGCGAGTGCGTAGATCAGGAAATATCGGGTGGCGTCCGGGATGACGTCAGGCTCTCCGCCAAGCCATCCGGGCAGCGTCGGGCTGATAATACAGCCGATGGCCGCCATGATCAGCCCAAAGCAGCCTGCCGCAAGGAAACCGTGCCGCAGCACCTGCCTCGCGCGGACCTCATTGCCGGCCCCGATGAGCTGAGCAATCTGGACGGAAAAGCCTGCCGACATCGACATGCAAAGGCCGCCCATGAGCCAGGTCGTGCTGGCGGTCAGCCCGATCGACGCGGAGGCCGCGGCGCCAAGCTGTCCGACCATGGCGGCATCGATATACTGCATGGCGATGGAGCTGAGCTGCGCCAGGATCGCCGGAATACTTAATAGGATGACGAGCCGCATCTGACCGCCAAGCGTGGCCGGCGTATCGGCCGGGTCCCATGTATAGGAAGAATGTCTGGACATAATCAGTGAGTTACAGTATTAATCAGGAAAAGAGGAAAGCCAGTTCCGCACAGATGCCAAGAGGGAGACTGGATTCATCCAGGTCAAAACGACCGTTGTGGTGAGCTGCGCCGCAGCCCAGGTCTTCGTTACGAATGCCAAGGAAGCCAAAGGCTCCGGGCCACCGCTCGAGATAGCGGCAATAGCAGTCAGAGGCATACCAGCGGCTGCATTCTCCGAGTATTTCCGGTCCACAGATATCAACAAGGGCTTCGGAAACCAGCAAAACAAGCGGTAATCCTGCTGTGGACGAGCATGCTGCTGCCATTATAGGTGCTTAACAGAAGAAAGTAAAGAAGCGGAACACGAAGAAAGGCGTTGCCCTTTACAAAAGACCGCTTCCATAGCTATAATACAGACGTTGCGTTGGAATGGCAATTAACAAGAAGAGGGAGACAAGCGCGGAAAATGCGTTATCGTTATGCCTATGAAATAAAGCCTGACGGCACCGTGAGACTTCTCCGTGCCTACGGCCGTGAAAATGTGGTCATACTGCCCGAAAAGATCGGAGACCGGTACGTCACGGAGACGGCGGCGTACATGTTTTCCGCCCACCGGGACGGGGAGCCGGAGGGCGCCCTGTACTGGGAGGGAGAGGTAAAAATGGCAGAGACCGATGACCCGGAAAAGCGCTGGGATATCCTGGAGCAGGTCTGGCGGGCAGAGAACTGGACGGCCTGTGAGGAGGAAAACGATTCGCCAAAACCCATCTGCGGGCCGGAGCTTTCCTGCATCGTCTTTCCCGACAGCGTCCGCCAGATCGGACGATACCAGTTTTACAACTGCGAGGGCTTAAGGACCATGCGGATCCCGACCACCCTCTGCGACATTGGCGGAGGCGCCTTTAACGGCTGCCGGAAGGTCCAGGACCTAGTCGTGCGCGTCTTTGCCGGGAAAAAATCCGGACTGAGGGAGATCCTCACGGAGCTGAACGAGACCCTGACGGTCCATTATTACGAGGAGGACGGCGTGCCGCACGAGAGCGCACGGCTTCTGTTCCCCGAGTATTTTGAGGAAGCCATCGAAAATACGCCTGCCAGGCAGCTCGTAACGGAGGTCCATGGCTGCGGGCATCGTTATCGCTACTGCTTCCAGAATACACACTTTGTCTATTCGGAATACGACCGCCTTTTCTTCTGGGTGAGGGAGCAGGAGTCGGTGAAGCTCGGCGCAGAGCTTGCGATCGACCGTCTGCGTTTCCCAAGACAGCTGTCGGAGAAAACGCGCGCGGATTACCGGTCCTATCTCAAGGAGAGATGGCCGGAGGTCACAGCTTTTTTGGTAAAGCGCGACGATCCGGCCATGGTGCGCTACCTGGCGGAGGATGAGGAGACCAGCGCCGAGGAGCTGGACCTTCTGACACGGGCGGCGCAGGGCGAGGGGCGCACCGGGATGGTGAGCGACCTCATGGGCATCCGGCACAGGCGCTTCGCTCCGAAAAGGCGCCGGATCGAGGCTTTCTAAGGGAAGAAAGCTGAAAAAAGCCGACCGGAAGGACTACGGTTTTTGCCGAACCTACGGGCCTGAAGTCGGCGGATTTTTTTCAAAACGATAAGATAAGAAAGGAGGAGCGGGATGATACGGGAAGACGGGAGCTTCTGGACCCCCAATATGGAAGCCCAGCAGGCCTGGGACGAGCAGGCAGCCCTCTGCGATGAGATCTGGCGCTATGCCCGAAACGAGCTCTATCTCAGCATGCGTTTCCTGGACATCGCCCTGTCGTCTCTCCTTTTTGCCCCTCAGCCGGGCGAAGGGCCGGTATCAACCGACGGCTTCGTCCTGAATTACCACACCGAGAGCCTGATGAAGGCCTACGAGCAGAGCTCCGTCCGGGTCAACCGGGCCTACCTGCACATGATCCTGCACTGCCTTTTCTGCCATCTGGACGGGCGGAAGGACCGGGCCAAGGAGTACTGGGACCTGGCCTGCGACATCGCCGTCGAGCAGCTGATCGACGGGATGTACTACCGCTGCATCCACATCCAGCCCTCGATGTACCGCGCCGACATCCGCGGCCGCCTGTCGAAGCGCTGTGCGGTCATGAACGCGGAGCACATCTACCGGGCGCTGCAGCAGATGGAGCTTTCCGAGCGCGAGTACGAGCGCCTCGTGCGGGAGTACCACGTGGACGATCACAGCGGCTGGGAGGACCCGAACGGTCCGAAGAGCCGGACCCGCGACCGCCAGAAAAAGTGGGACGACAACCGGGAAAAAATGCAGGCCGAGATCGAGACTCTGGGCCGGGATCCGTCGGACGAGTCCAAAAATCTGCTCGAGCAGGTACGGATCGAAAACCGCCAGAAATACGATTACCGGTCCTTTTTACGAAAATTCAGTGTCATGAAGGAGACCATGCAGGTTGACACGGACTCCTTTGACTATATTTATTACCATTACGGGATGGAGCTCTACGGGAACATGCCGCTGATCGAGCACCTGGAGACCAAGGAGGAGAAAAAGGTCGAGGATTTCGTCATCGTGATCGACACCTCCCTGTCCTGCTCCGGCGACCTCGTGCGGCGCTTCCTGACGATGACCTACGGAGTCCTCTCCGAGTCGGAGAGCTTTTTCCGGAAGATCAATGTACACATCATCCAGTGCGACGACCAGGTCCAGAGTGATCGCCTGATCACGAGCGCACGCGCCCTTCAGGACTACATGGAGCACATGGAGATCCGCGGCCAGGGAGGAACCGACTTCCGGCCCGCCTTCACCTATGTGGACCAGCTTCTGGCGCAGAAGAAATTCCAGAAGCTCAAAGGCCTGATCTATTTTACCGACGGCTTCGGGATTTACCCGAGCAAAATGCCCGCCTACGAGACCGCGTTTGTCTTCTGGCGGGAGGATTATTCCGACAGTGATGTCCCGCCCTGGGCGATCAAGCTGGTGCTGGGACCGGAGGACATGGAGACGATATGAATATCAAAAGAGCGAAACAGGAAATCTGCGATGCCATCGACGCCTATCTGGCACGCGATGAGCACGGGAATTACATCATCCCCCCGATGCGGCAGCGACCGCTCCTGCTGATCGGCCCGCCCGGCATCGGCAAAACGCAGATCATGGCGCAGGTGGCAAGGGAGAAAAAGGTCGGCCTCGTAGCCTACACGATCACCC
>CAMOGO010000154.1 GCA_946614075.1 uncultured Lachnospiraceae bacterium
TGCTCCCGAAAGTCAATGTCAGATCTTATTTCACATTGCCTCACATTGACTTTTCTCATTTCGGACAAAATCGATGCTCCCGAAAGTCAATGTCAGATCTTATTTCACATTGCCTCACATTGATTTTTTCTGCTTCGAACCAAATCGATAATCCCGATAGTCAATGCAGTCCCCCTACTCTCGTGATTCTTCCGGCATTCGTATTGTTCGAGCACAATCGCATGAGTCAAAAGAACCGTTCCCATTGTCACCCCTATTGTCACCCTGAGATCCTTCCTCTTGACATATATTAGTGCCCTTTGCACAAAACTACATAGAGTAAAATCGGTTAACTTGGCAAAACTACACAAAAATTTCGGTACAAATCTCAAAACATGTACCGATAAGCAACAGATTCGATTTTCCGTCCATTGATTAATTGTACAGAATTGTTATAGTACTTGTGTAACAAATAATTCCTGATAATCCTTGGAAGGGAGGGATTGGAATGACACAGATGTTGCACAAGCTGGCGGAGAAGAATATCAGCCGGCGTGATTTCCTGAAGGGGAGTGCTACAGCAGCAGCGGCTGTTGCTGGCTTATCCCTGGCGGGCAGCTCGGTCAACAGCATCCAGGTGAAGGCAGCGGAAGAGGCTGCGATGGATCATGAGATGCCGATGGATCCGGAGAATGAGGGAGAGTGGATCACGGCAGCCTGCTGGCACAACTGCGGTGGCCGCTGCGTGATCAAGGCTTTGGTCAAGGATGGTGTAGTCATCCGTGAGAAGACGGATGATACCCATGCAGACAGCCCGGACTTCCCTCAGCAGAGAGCCTGCGTGCGTGGACGTTCTCAGAGAAACCATATCTTTGGCGCAGACCGTCTGCGCTATCCGATTAAGAGAGTCCACTGGTCTCCTGACGATCCTCACGGTGAGCTGAGAGGCATGGACGAGTGGGAGCAGATCACATGGGATGAGGCTCTCGACTATGTAGCGGATGAGATCAAGAAAATCATCGAGAAATACGGCAACCGTGCGATCTGGGGCCGCGGCACCGAGGTTCAGAGATTCTTCAATCACATCGGTGGATGCACGAGAGACTGGGGTACGACTTCCCTGGGCTCCTTCACACTGACCCCCGGCAAGGTCGGTACTTCTTATGATGATGGTCAGGATCGTCTTTCTATGAAGAAAGCCGATTATGTCATCCTGTGGGGCGTGAACCCCGGCTGGTCTTCGGCTGGCAACCCGCTTTACAATTATCTGCAGGCGAAAAAAGCCGGCGTGAAGTTTATCGGCGTTGACCCGTATTACAATGAATCTCTTTCTGTCCTTGAGGCAGAGTGGGTTCCTTGCCGTCCGTCCATGGATACCGCGATGATGATCGGTGTAGCTTACGAGATGCTGAAGCTCGACGAGGAGCAGGGCGGCATCATCGACTGGGATTTCCTGAATTCCTGCACAGTCGGTTTTGACGCGGAGCATATGCCGGAAGGCGCAGATCCTGCGGATAACTTCAAGGACTATCTCCTTGGAACAAACGATGGCGTCGTAAAGGATGCCGAGTGGGCAAGCGCTCTTTGCGGTGCGACCGTAGAGGATATCAAGTATCTGGCTGAGATCCTGAAGAAGGATAACAAGGTCTGCCTGTATACTTCCTGGGGTGTCGGCCGTAACCACAATGCGGATAACCTTCCTCAGATGCTGATGACCCTTGGCGCGATGGGCGGTCACTATGGCCAGCCCGGAAACAGCACCGGCCCGTCCGGACATGCAACCGGCGGCAACGGCGGTCCGTCTCTGGTAAAGGGCGGTGGCGCTGGTCTGCCGAATGTCAGCCAGGTGATCGATGACAATATCAACGATACCGAGCTTTGGAGAGCGATCAATACGGGCAAGTACAATTTCGTCGGCAACGGCGGTGTCCGCCAGGCCGGAGAAATCCGCGATATCGATATTCACATGCTGTATCACGGCTGGAACGCCATCCTGCAGGCCCGTGACGGCATGACCGAGGGTATCAAGGCACATCGCAAGGTCGACTTCGTCGTCTGCCATGCACATGCACTGAAGACCGAGGCCAAGTACGCCGATATCGTCCTGCCGGTCAACTCCGAGTGGGAGCGCTGCGGTTCCATCCAGTCCGGTAACCGCGAGATGCTAATCTTCCCTCACAGAGTCACCGAGGACCTGTACGGCGCTCACAGCGATCAGTGGATCGTCAAAGAGCTGGCCAAGAGATTCCCGGATGCCGACTTCTCGACCCTGTATCCGATCAGCGAGGAGCAGCAGTGGTTCAACAAGCTCGCCGGAACGACCGTTATCGATCCTGCCGGCAGCGGTGAGTATGTCCCGTTGATCACCATCACCCAGGAAGACATCGATGAAATGGGCGTCGAGGGCGAGCCTCAGGAGGGCGTCATCGGTCTGAAGGAGCTCCTGGATCAGGGCGTCTACCAGGTCGAGCGTTTCGAAGGCGACGGCTTCGAGTACATCCCGTATAAAGAATTCCGTGAGGATCCGGAGGCGAACCCGCGTCCGACCGATACCGGAAAATTCGAAATCTACAGCAACGCACTGGCAACCGCCGTCAACGACGCCGGCTGGTCCGAGATCAAGCCTTATCCGACCTACATCCGTCAGGAGGATGGCTACGAGAGAACGCAGGAGGGCGAGTTCCCTTATCAGGTATACAATCCTCACTATCTGCGCCGCTCCCACACGACTCTGGACAACGTCCAGTGGCTGCGCGAAGCATGGCCGAACCCGGTCTACATCTCCAAGGCAGACGCGGAGAAGGAAGGAATCGCCAGCGGCGACACCGTCCTGATCACCAGCCCGCACGGACGCACACTGCGTAAAGCCTGCGTGACCGGCCGTTTCATCCCCGGTGTCATCGGCGTGCCTCACGGCTCCTGGGTAGACATCGACGAGGAAACCGGCATTGATACCGGCGGCGCCGACAACATCCTCTGCGGCGGCATCTCCACCGGCCAGGGCGTATCCGGCTGGAACACCTGCTGCTGCAAGATCGAGAAATACGACGGCGAAATCCCGGATGATATCGACAAACCTCTCCGCATGCCTGTAATGTGGGCTGACGGAGATATGTAGGAAAGGAGGGGAAGACGATGTCAAAAGCATTTCATTTTGATATGACCTCATGCATCGGCTGCAAGACCTGCCAGGTTGCATGTAAGGATAAAAACGACCTCCCGATCGGAACCCTGTTCCGCACCGTGGAGAGCTACGAGGTCGGCGAATTCCCCGCCGTGGACGCATTCCATGTAAGCCTGACCTGCAATCATTGCGAGAACCCCGCCTGCGTAGCTGCCTGCGCATCCGGTGCAATGTACAAGTCTGAGGAAGGCGTAGTGCTTCACGATGACGCACTCTGCATGGGCTGCGGCGCCTGCGTAGAGGCATGCCCTTACGGCGTACCCAAGATGCTCGAGACCGGAAAGGCCGGCAAGTGCGACAGCTGCTACGCAATCCGCCAGGATGGCTTTGAGCCCCAGTGCGTATCCGCCTGCCCGATGAGAGCTCTCGACTTCGGCGAGCTCGAGGACCTGCTGGCGAAATACCCGGACGCTGTCCCGCTCGGCATCATGCCGTTTATGCCGGAAAGCGAAACCGTA
This sequence comes from uncultured Lachnospiraceae bacterium, assembly GCA_946614075.1. The sequence goes on from CAMOGO010000154.1 coordinate 3,622, forward strand.
CCGACCACCCTCGTCACACCGAAGGCAATCGTCAACGAAGAATTCGAGAAGATCGTGTACTAAAGCACGCCCCGACACCTTATCCTGTGCGATTTGCTTCAGGCGACCAATAGAAGACAGGCATGGGATCGGTTTAGTGGGGGAAAATCCTTGATGATCCATGACTCCCCCTATGAAAAATACTACTAACTGGTAGCAGGTGGGGAGCCTGAGAAAAAATGCATGATAATCCCCAGGTTTTGACTTTCTTATGAAGTCTAACCTGGGGATTATTGCTTTTTTTCTTCTTGAATTCTTTCCGCACTTTTTCGCTTGCCAGATTCCGCTTTTTTCGGTAACATTAGGTTATATGAACAGCGATCATCGCAAGGGGAAATTACGATGTTAAAAAAGAGTACAGCCGAATTACTTGCCGAGCTAAGCGGCACCGATGATTTTTCCAGATTCATGACCCGGAATCATGAAGAGATGGTCAACGGGGGAACAGGCAGCATGATTGACAGCATACGCCGGGAGAAAAACCTGACAAAGGCAGAACTGACCAGAAAAGCCGGGATCAGCGAATACTATATGTACCAGATCTTGAAAGGACGCCGCAAACCATCACGCGACACCATCCTGGCACTGTGCCTCGGGCTTGGCTGTACCTTGGAGCAGACGGAGGACATATTGAAAACCGGCTGTTACGCATCCCTGTACGTCCGCGTACCACGCGATGCGGCCATCATCTACGGGATCCAGCAGGAGTGGGACGTCGCACGGATGAATGACATGCTATTCGACCTCGGCGAAGCACCCCTGGGGGAACTGTGAGATCCAAGACGGGGGCGCAAGACGGGGGACGGTTCTCGGTGTGTGACAATGGGGACGGTTCTCGGTGTCACCTCAAGAT
>CAMOGO010000155.1 GCA_946614075.1 uncultured Lachnospiraceae bacterium
GTTGAAATTCTGGCTCTTGTATTTAGTCATTTTTTTGAGTGTTAGCAGTATCGGCCGACGAAACGCTAGCAGCACGATATGACACAGGCTCGTAAGTCTCGACATTTTCCTACAGCCAATGTCGGTTGGCTGGCGGGGTGGGAGTTAGTCGAGGATGGTGATGTCGTCGCCGACCTTCACCTTGCCGCCCTTCAGGACCCGGGAGAAGACACCCTCCCGAGGCATAATGCAGTCCCCGACACGTTTGTAGACCTCACAGTGATCGTGGCACTGCTTGCCGATCTGCGTGATCTCCACGACGGCCTCTCCGATCTGAAACTTCGTTCCGACCGGGATGTGCCGGAAATCAAATTCGTCAGCTACGATATTCTCGCCAAAGGCCCCGAAGTCCACGTGACCGCCGCGGGCGTTGAAATCCTCGATTTTACCGAGAGACAGAAGGCTGACCTGCCGGTGCCATTTCCCGGCGTGTGCGTCACCTTCGATCCCCCAATCCTGAACCAGTGTCACCTCTCCTACATTTTCTTTCTGCGTTCCCTTTGCGACACTTTTACAGACTGCATAAACCTTGCCCATAAATGACCTCCCCTGATAAATACTGGATGTAATGGATGAAAGCCTGCGCTTCGCTCCGTGGCTTTCAAAAAACATATTAAAACAGTATGTAAATATGTTATTTCATAGGACACCTTCTGTCAAGTCTTTTCCAAACCCTTACAAATTCGGCGAAATCTCGACAAGAAAACGTGGATGTGATAAGATAAGTACAATGTCTTTTTCAAGAGGGGAGATCAATTTACCATGAATTACGAAACCGTTTTTGACGATATAACCCGTATCATCCGCAAGGACTATGCCGGTGCGAAGGAGATCAAGAACCCGTCGGAGTCTGCTGATTTCGCGCAGAATCTGGCGACGGCCTTCAAGATGAAAAAGCTTGACGATGTCTATTTCCTGCGTGTCATGCGCCAGTACCTGGCCACCTTACGTGACAAGAATCTGCGCCTGACGCTGGCGGACAACGACCATTTCAAGAATGGCACACGTGGTATCACCGTGCGCTGCTATGAGAAGGAGCTTTATGTCACTTCCTCCGAGGATGAGCGGATTCACGTAGGAGACAAGCTGGGCAAGGTCAATGCGAAGTCCCCGAAGTGGTACTTAGAGCACCTGACCAAGAATATCCTCTGGAGTGATGTGCAGGAGCGGATGGACTGGTCGGAGTTCCTGAATTCTTCCGAGCGTGTCCGCGTCGACCGCCCCGATGGGACGAAGGAGTTTATGGATCTGAAGAACTTCCCCCTTCCGGAGGCGGCGAAGGAGGTTGTGGCGGAGATGCCTGATGCGCACACGATGTATCTGCGAATCGATCATTTCCTGGATGAGGATATGGTGCAAAAGGCCATCGATGAGAATGCGGCCGTGCTGGATATCTGCGACCGGATCATCGTGGATCTGCGCAAAAATATCGGCGGTTATGAGAATGCCTTTTACCCGCTGCTGCCGTATGTCGTGGACTCTACGATGATGCTATCCGAGTTCATGGGTGAGCAGGGCATTTATACGAATTTCACGAAGCGGAACTGCAACCGCCGGATCAACCAGATGAAGCCTTTCCTGGAGTCGGAGGATGAGGATATCCGCCGCATCGCGCAGGAACTCACCGAGGAGGCAAAGGAGCGTGCCGGTGCCGGCTTTATCTACGAAAAGGACGAGGATCTCATCGCGCATGACCAGAAGATCGAGGCGAGGGGACACGCGAGGATGATTTTCCTGGTGGATTCCACGACCGAGGATGCCGCAGAGACGCTTATCCAGCAGAGTAAGAGGATGAAGCGAGTGACGGTGGTTGGCCGTCCGACCCGCGGCACGATCGACTACTCGAATATCATGACGATCGCCTATGAGGGCGGTTTCCGCTTCAGCTATCCGATCAGCCGCTCCCGCGATTGTGAAAAAGGACGCGGCGTGATGGATAAGGGTATCGCGGTGGACGAGTATGTCGCATGGACACCGGAGGAGATTGGCAAGGATCTGATCCTGGCCAAAGCGCTTGAGATCGGGTGATAAACCCATATAAGAGGCTTCTCTTCGCGCTATTACGGAGGTAAGCAGGGATGGTTTCAGGATTTAAGTAAGCGAGCCATCCCTGCTTTTGTAAAGATACATAAAGCTCAAGGCGCAGCTTTGAATATAGATTTTACAAGGAATTACGGTATGGGAAAATTAGGACACAGACTGCTCCTTCTGGGAGTCATCTTTGCCGGCGGTCTTCTCTTTTTCTTCCTGTGGAACGGGAGGGGAGATACCTCGGATACGGTCTATACGGTCATGAAGCCGGCTTCGCTGCCGACGGTCGCTTTTACGCAGTCGGGGACGGAGATCAATGTGCTGCACGGCTATACGCAGGAGATGGATGTGACGGCGATGCAGGATGTTGTGACGCCTGTCGGCGGGGAGAGAATCCTGAATCTGGTCGTTCATCCCTATGAGGCGACGGTCAAAGGCCTTTCGTGTGAGCTGCGGTCGATGGAGGATCTGCGGCTGATCGAGCGGAAGCAGATCGCGGGAAACGGGGATGTTTCCGGGGATACCGAGCTCGCCGTCCGCTTTGGAGATCTTCTGGCGGAGGGCGGAGAGTACATCCTCATCCTGACGATGGAGGTAAGCGGGAAGGAGCCGGTATACTACTACACGAGGCTCTACTACCGGTCCGATGGTACGGTAGCCGATACCGTTCTGGAGTTTACGAAGAACCTTCACAATAATACCTTCGACGAAAACAAGGTTTCCGCGGTTTCGGCCTATCTGGAGCCGGACAGCTCCAAGTCTTACGGGACGTTAGGGCACGTGACGATCCATTCCACCGCGGCGCAGGTTACCTGGGGCGATCTGGCTCCGGTCCGGCTCGGGGAGCCGCAGATTACCTTCGAGCATCTTGGGGAAACGCAAGGCGCGGTTTCCTTTGACTATGAGATCGAGACCGGGTCCGGGACAGAGAATGTGGACACCTACAAGGTTCACGAGTTTTTCTGCGTCCGTCTGGTGAACGGGGCGACCTACCTGATGAGCTATGACCGGACGATGACGGAGGCCTTTGACATCAGCGACGCGGTCGGGTCAAAGCATATCGAGCTAGGCGTCCTGCCCTCGGCCGATGTGACGGCAAAAAGTGAGGGAAGCTTCACGGTTTTCGCCGCAGACGGTGAGCTGTGGGAGTACGATGCGCGCGGAAATGAGGCGGTGCGGATTTTCAGCTTCCGCCAGTCCGGCGACGACGGAATCCGGACGCGCTATGACAGCTTCGACTACCGGATCATCTCGGTGGATGAGCTGGGAAATGTTGATTTCCTGCTGCTTGGCTACATGAACCGCGGCGAGGCGGAGGGAAAGTGCGGCCTCTTTTTCTACGAATACAATAAGACAGAAAACAACCTGAGCGAGGTTCTCTTTATCCCTTCGGATAAGCCCTACGATATCCTGAAGGAGGAGATCGGTTCGTTCTTCTACGTCGGTGCTGGCGGGCAGATTTACCTGATTTCCGGCGACGCCCTTTACTCGGTGGATTTGATCGGCAAGGAGCCGGCCAAGATCGTAAGCGGACTGACGGAGGGCTCCTACGTCATCAGCGAGGACCAGAGCATGATCGCCTGGGAGGAGAATTCCACGGATATCGGCGGGACGACCATTTGCATCATGTATCTGAAGGAGGGAAATACTCTGCGTGTCTCCGGTGCGGAAGGAGAGTACTGCCAGCCGTACGGCTTCCTGGACAGCGACTTTATCTTCGGGCTTTACCGGGAGAGCGAGAGGCGCATGACGGGAACCTTTGAGACGGAATGCCCGGCCTATGCCCTGGAGATCATGGGAGCAGACGGCGCGATCAAGGAGCGTTACGAGGCTTCCGGCCTGTATATCTCCGATGTTTCCGTGGCCAATGGCAGAGTCATGCTGACGAGAAAGTCACGGGCTGCGGACGGCAGCTACGCGGACGCTGCCGGGGATTCGATCATTCCGCTTGGCGAGAGGCCCTCTGCAGGACAGTCGATGGTTTCCTGGTACGCGGACAGCCTGCGCTCCACGGTTTACCGGATCAGCTACGCAGGGACCAAGGGCTCGACCAGACAAAGCACGGCGGTGCCTAAGCAGGTTTCGACCGGGGACCGCTCCGAGATATTGCTTGGAGAGGATACCTCTTCCATGAGCGACTGGTATGCGTACTCCGCCGGACGTCTGGTCTATGCAGGCTCCGACCTTGCCTATGCAGTAGCCTCAGCCTTTGATGAGGCGGGCTATGTGATGAATGCCGCCGGAAGGACGGTATGGGAGAGAGGCACGATGCCGGATTCGGCGCTGATCGTGCTGGATTCCGTGATGGAGGCCGCAGCCTCGCAGGAAGACAGCCTGCGCGCCTGCCTGGTGACCGCGATGCGTAAGCGCGGCCTTTCGGAGGCAGCGATCGGATCGCTTAACGGACCGACGACAACAGAACAGGTCCTTTCGGA
>CAMOGO010000156.1 GCA_946614075.1 uncultured Lachnospiraceae bacterium
AAATTTCGGTCCCGTCTTCGCATCTTTGATCACAAATTTCCCCATCGTACACCTCCTGCTTTTATATGATGATTATATCCGGAAGCCTTTATTCCAGTATATCTATATTATAAATCCTCACGTCGCAGGGTCAAGGTGTTTTTCGGAAAAATCACATATTCATGCCTCTTTCAGGCTTCTTTCTACCAGAATTCTGTCCGGCGGCAGCCAGCCGACACTGAGAAGCTCCTGCCCGGTAAGCCATCTGGCCGCTTCATGCTCAGACAGTGTCAAGTGGCCGGAAACCACCTTCGCTTCAAAGCAAAGCATCTCCAGATGAAAATCGGGATAGTCGTACTCGATCGTGTCGAGATGCCTTCCCACCTCGATGCCGGTGTCAAGCTCCTCCCGGATCTCCCGGATCAGCGCCTCCTCCGGCGTCTCCCCGTTTTCGATCTTTCCGCCGGGAAACTCCCAGCCATCCTTATAATCTCCGTATCCACGCTGGGTCGCGTAGTACTCTTTCCGGAGATCTTTCCCATCACCCGGAACCTCTCTTGTGATCACTGCCGCAACGACCAGAACCGCTTTTTGCACCTTCCCGTCCTCTCCGAAACAGACCAACTTTCCCTCTTTCAGGCGGTTCTTTGCGATCCAGGCCTCCGAAACCTCCGCACGCCGCGGCTCTGCCAAAAGACCTGTCTCCTCCCTGTCCGTCTTTCGCTCGCTCATCTCATCAATGGCCACACCCTGCGCGATCACCTCGCCCGGTCTGACCCTGACCGGCTCCAGGACAAGCTCCGCCCGGGCACCACCTATCCTCTCCTCACAGCCAAAGTCCGCCTCTGTGATATCCACGATCCGATAAAGCTGCATGAACACTCCTCCTCACCCGGCATTTCTCTTTCGTCTGTCTTCCTATTCACCGGCTCTTATTGGGCCATTGTAGCACCTCGCCGTTATGTTTTGTACTTTTTTCAAAACTTCTCTTTACAAATCCAAATTTTCTGGTAAGATATCTGACAGATGGAAGGTTAGCTCAGCTGGGAGAGCATCCGCTTGACGTGCGGACGGTCGTAGGTTCGAGTCCTATACCTTCCACTTTTTATTTGTCAAAAGGGGCTGCCGCACTATGTATATAGTGCGGCAGCCCCTCTGGATTCGTGCTTTCTTCTCCCGGTTAAATGAAAAAAAGTTGCGAAGACCTCCTGCTTTCTTATATCCCTTTCAATTCCTCATCCAGCCAGCAATCCTGAGCGGTCAGAGAAGCGGTGAACATCCGCGAGGCATCCGACTCATACTTTGCCTGATGAAACTTAAAACACATCTGCTCCCCGTCCATGCTTCCCAAGATCTCGATTTTCCCTCTCGGATGGCTCATGGCATAGCGTACACTCTTGCCGATGCCGCTTTGCATTGCCTTTGCGGCATCCACAATCTTCACCCCCTCCATCAGCGGAACCTGGAAACGGCCTTTGACGCCGGTGACCGGGCGGCATTGGAAAATATAGTAAGGAACAACCCCGATCCGGGTCAGCTTTTGCAGAAGAAGGCCCAGCGTCTCCGGATTATCGTTGACACCTCGCAGCAGGACGGTCTGATTTCTGACCTGGACACCCCGGCTTTGCATCGCCTGGACCGCACGGAATGCTTCCGGGGTAATCTCCCGAGGATGATTGAATTGAGTGACGAGATAAACAGCCTTTTTCTTTGCAGCCTTCTCAAACAAAGACAACAACTCCTCGTCTTCGTATATCCTCTGTGGATAGACGACCGGCACGCGGGAGCCGAAACGGATCAGATGCAGCGAAGAGACCTCGCTGAACTCCTTCAGGTAGCGTGCGATAATGTAGTTCGGATTCATGAGGGAGTCTCCTCCGGATATCAGAACATTTGTGATTTCCGGGTGACTCCTGACATAGCGGACGGCATCGTCCAGCTGCTTATTGAGCTCGGCGTCCGAAAGCCCGACCATACGCTTCCGGAAACAGTGTCTGCAGTACATGGCGCAGACATTGGTTGACAGGATCAGGGCTGTCTGAGAGTATTTGTGCTGAAGCCCCTCCTGCTTGGTGTTGCTTCTCTCCCCACTGGTGTCGAATGACCCGGATGGATCCATCTCATCCTCCGAGGGAATACACATCCGGGCGATCGGATCCTCCGGATCGGACGGGTCCACTAAGGAAAGATAGTAGGGCGTGATTCGCATGGGATACCGGCGGATCACTTTTTCATACTTGGCGGCCTCGGAGAGGGGAAGGCCAAGGGCCTGGCATAACTGCTGCGCAGTGTAGATGCCGGTGTCAGTTTCTTTGTTACACGACATGGCGTCCTCCTTTCTGAATGGCTGCTGACATGCAACCTCTCACTATGATACATAGGAATTATAGCATATAAATCTGAAATACCTGTAAACAGGGGCTTAATACTAACTGAAAGTTTCTGCGCCGGCCGCCCGTTGCCGTAAGGCAACATCTACCTCGGGGCAGCCGTGTGCATAAAAGGGATGGCTCATGCCATCCCTTTCACATACTTCTCAGACAGATTGTATTTCTTGTATTTAATAGACATACTTTGACAGGTCTACATAGTACTGCCTGTAGTTGTCCCGCATCACATAAACCGGGATCTTCTCGCCTGCGACCATCGCGGAGATGTCCCCGGGGAGCATCTCACTGCGGAAATGGTGCGTTTCCTTCGTGTCTGGGTCCACCCAGATGCACTCCAGGCGGAACGGATGACTGTGGCCGATGGTGACCATGGTATCCTCCACGCAGCCGACCGGGTCGGCATCCAGGCAGATGCCCTCGTCCCTTGCCTGCTCTCTGCGCTTTTTCAGCCGCAGGACCACCATGACAAAATTCAGGCCAAGCACCAGAAAGACCAGGCCGATCCCAGCGAAAATAAACAGAAACAGCTGCGGATCCCCCTCCATATTCTCCGGAAATGCCTTGAAGACCTGACCGAGGACGAATCCGAGAACAATAAACACGGCGCCGAGCGTGGAAAAAATATATCCCAGCAGGCCGATCGGTCCTATTTTGTACAGGAAATGCGTCTTCATGCTTCCTCCTCGATGTCAATGGCGATGTGCTTCTTTGCCTCCGCGAGCGCCCACTCGGCCTCGGAAAGCGTGTCTGCCACGGCGATTACATGTCCCATACGGTGGGATCCGTTCTCGAAGGTATGCACCCTGGTTCCATCCTGGAAATCAAAATGGACATCGGTGATCTGCGGCGGCAGCTCTCCTTCGATCCTCTGGCTTTTCAGAATGCCGGTTTTTTCCGGGCGGATGACCTCCGTCGCGCAAACCTTGCTGCAGACCGGCTTCATATCCGGCTCTTCGCCAAGTGCCTCCTCGATGATCTTATCATAATAATTATAGCCATAACAAGCGGAGACCATCTCACCGATGCCGTTTCCTCCGCACCGGGCGGCGATCTCGACGACCCAGACCTTTCCATCCGCGACGATCAGGTCCAGGTTCCCCGCGCCATTCTCCAGTCCGATGCTTTTCACCGCCAAACTGACCTGCTCCTTGAGGTCTGCCGTAAGGTCCGCGGGCATTTCATACGGGGCAAAATGTCCGATCGGGACCTTGATCGCTCCGTCGAGGGTGTACTTTCCATTCGGGAGGAGAAGGGTGATTTCTCCGTGCTGGACAAAAACCTCTGCGCCCATGTCCTCGCCCTGGATAAAGTCCTCCAGCACACAGTAATCGTGGCGCGTGTTGGCGCGGACCAGTTCGTAGGCCGGACGGATGTCTTCCTCGGAGGAGATCTTGACGACGCCGCGGCTGCCGGAATTATCGACGGCTTTCAGGATCACCGGATAGGACAGGCCCAGAGCCTTCATGGCACGAAGGATCCCCTCTTCGCCGTCGGAAAGCTGCACCGAGGTAAAAGGTGCGGTGCGGACGCCCCAGTCGGCAAAGCGCCTCTTCATGAGATACTTGTCGTTGGTCAGGGCCGCCGTCTCACGGGAAGGGCCCACCATGCCATAGGCCTCGCAGGCTGCCGCAATGGCTGGTACGGCAGCGTCCGTGCAGACCGAGGTGATCCCGCAGACGCCCTCCTCTCCGGCGATTTCTACGATCGCGTCCACATCGGTGAAATCCACAGGCCGGAAATCATCCGCCAGCGGGATGCCGGGGTAATTGCCCGCCTTGCCAACGACAATGGTAAACAAGCCCATTTTCTTTGATTCTTCTATCAGGGGCAGATGGTACTGACCTGCGCCCAGGATTACGATTTTCTTCATGAAACCTCCTGCATATTTAAGATGAAAGCGGACGCGCTCCGCTGCTTCTTAAGCTGCTTTGCATACACTCTCACTAAGCGCGCACTGCGCTTACGCTTGTGCTTGCTAAGTGTTCGTAGCAGCTTTGCATACACTCTCACTAAGCGCGCACTGCGCTTACGCTTGTGCTTGCTAAGTGTTCGTAGCAGCTTTGCATACACTCTCACTAAGCGCGCACTGCGCTTACGCTTGTGCTTGCTAAG
>CAMOGO010000157.1 GCA_946614075.1 uncultured Lachnospiraceae bacterium
CTTGACGAAACGGAGCCTCTTAGGCGAACGTTGAGTCTAGTGCAAAGGTGTGATGGCGCTCAGACAATGGAAATTCTGGCTCTTAACGTTATTTTTTCTCGTGAAGCAGTAAAACGGCCTCCTCACAAATCGCAGCCCGATTATGACACAGGCTTCGTAAGTCGGACATTTTCCCTGCCGAGATTGTCGGTTGGCTGGCGGGGTGTTCGATTAAGCGCGATAGTGGTTGATGAGGCAGCCGGCGAGGATGATCTCGCGTTCTTCTGCGGTCAGGCTGCCAAGACCGAGGCTGAAGGGTGTCAGAGCGCCGTCCTTGACAGCGTAGGCTGTGACGGTGCTGGCGCCGGAGGCGACGACCTCGCGGATGCCGGGGACGAAGATGTAATCGTTCAGGGCGAAGGGCAGCTGCTCTGACGGCTCGATGACGAACGGGAGCATACCCCAGTTGATCAGATTCGAGCGGTAGCGCTTGGTAGCGTACTCGTTCGCGATGTTGGCCCAGCCGCCGAGGACCTTCTGGCAGGAGGCCGCCTGCTCGCGGGCAGAGCCATCGCCGGGCTTCACGGCAAAGATCGTGCTGCCGATGCCGGTGTTGGTCCAGTCAGCTTCCGGGCAGGCTTTGCGGATGACTTCCATCGCGTCTGCGACTTCCGCGAAAGCGTCTGCGCTTGCCCAGTTACCATCTGTTTGGCTGTCCTCGCGGGCTTTTTCCGCCTTCTGGACTTCCTTGGCGCGTCCGACGTAGGCCGGGTCGCGGCGGGACAGGGTGAACTCAGCCAGTCCCAGAGGATTGGAACGGAAGGAAGAGGTCTCTCCCGAGGGGATCAGCTCGTCGGTCGTCGTGACGGGATCGTGGATCTCGCAGACGCACTTCAGCAGCAGGTTATCCGTCAGGCTTACCATAGCCGGCCAGTCCTTGATATTCGGACCCAGCTTCAGCTCGACATCAGGATCCGCATGGCCTACGCCGTCGTAGACTCTCTTCTGGTAGATCGCGGAGTCAAAATGATACTGCGGTCTGGTGAAGGTGACGTCGAAATCGGTTGCTGCGGTCAGGATGCCGCGGTTTGCTGCGGTCGCTGCGATGGAACGCGCGTCCATCAGAGCGACAGACGCGATCTGTCCGTTTCCGGGCTTGGAACCCTCGCGGTTCGGGAAGTTTCGGGTGGAGTGACGGATACTGAGGGCGCCGTTTGCCGGTACATCGCCTGCGCCAAAGCAAGGGCCGCAGAAGGCGGTGCGGATGGTCGCGCCGGCAGAGATCAGGTCGCTGATGGTGCCGTTTTTCACCAGCTCCGCCAGGACAGGCTGGCTCGCCGGATAGACATTCAGGGAGAACTCGCCTGCGCCTACATCGCGTCCGCGCAGGATATCCGCTGCGTCGCAGATATTCTCAAAGCCGCCGCCTGCGCAGCCGGCGATCTCACCCTGCTCGACGTACAGCTTTCCGCTGCGGATCTTGTCGCGCAGATGGAAAGAGACCTTGTCGCCTAAAAGCTTCTGGCCCTTTTTCTCCGTCTCGGCCAGGATATCCTCGAGGTTCGCATTCAGCTCGTCGATGGTGTAGGTATTGCTCGGATGGAAAGGAAGCGCGATCATCGGGCGCACCTGGTCCAGGTCGACCTCGACGACGCCGTCGTAGTAAGCTGCTTTCTTCGGAGCAAGAGTCGCGAAGTCGTCCTTTCTTCCGTGGATCTCGTAGAACTCCTCCACCTTCTCATCGGTCGTCCAGATCGAGGAGAGGCAGGTCGTCTCGGTCGTCATGACGTCCACGCCGATCCGGAAATCCACGCTTAAGGAAGCGACACCGGGGCCGACAAACTCCATGACCTTATTGTTGACATAGCCCTTGGCGAAAACCGCTCCGATGATGGCCAGTGCGATATCCTGCGGGCCGACGCCCTTGGCCGGCTTTCCCTTCAGATAGACGGCGACCACCTGGGGCATCTTGATATCATAGGTCCGTCCGAGAAGCTGCTTGACCAGCTCCGGTCCGCCCTCGCCGATTGCCATCGTGCCGAGTGCACCGTAGCGCGTGTGGCTGTCAGAGCCTAAGATCATCTTGCCGCAGGCTGCGAGCATCTCGCGGGCAAACTGGTGGATGACTGCCTGGTGCGGCGGTACATAGATTCCGCCGTATTTTTTTGCACAGGAAAGACCGAAGACGTGATCGTCCTCGTTGATCGTGCCGCCAACGGCGCAGAGGCTGTTGTGGCAGTTGGTCAGGGCGTAGGGCATCGGGAATTTTTCCAGGCCGCTCGCCCGTGCTGTCTGGATGATGCCGACAAAGGTGATGTCGTGGGACGTCAGCTTGTCAAACTTCATCTTGAGATTTTCCTCATCGCCGGACGTATTGTGGGCATGCAGAATCTCCCACGCCATCGTCCCGCGGCGGGCTGCCTCCATCTCCGCGGCGTCAACGCCAAGGGATGCAAGCTTTGCGGACGCATCGCCGTCCGCTGCGATCAGCGTATCCTGATCTACCAGATACGCACCGGTGTTCCATAAAGTTACCATGTTACCTCCTGTTGTCGATGAATACACACACATTTATGAAAGCAACGAAAGAGCTGCCGAAGGCAGCGAAGCGCTGCCTATGCTTTCATTACGCTTTCTTAAAAAACTTAGTCTCTAATAATGCATAGCGGAAGCCGATGAAGGCGCCGAAGATGAGCACCAGCCCCACGATGAAGATCACTGCGGCTGCGATATAGCAGGACGCTGCCAGGAACAGGCAGCCGACTCCACAGCTGATGTTCATGTAGCCGGCGTATTTTTTGACCTTCTCATGATCATAGTACTTGAGATCCGCGTCGGGAATCCGTGAATAGCCGGAGATCCAGACGTCCTCGCCGCCGAGAAGCTTCTTCGCCAGATATAAAAAGTATACGGCTGCGGCCATACACCCGAGAAACTGAACTAATTGCCACATGCTCTTTTCCTCCCATCAAAACGCAAATGCAACGCGTCGCGCTGCTCTTAATCGTATGAAAGCGGTACGCTCTCACGAATGAAAAAAAGTATAGCACATAACCCTCAAAGGGAAAAGGACTTTATGAAAGCGGAGTGAGGATGCTCGAAAGGCTGTTCAGAGGAGCTTGCTCATCTGACAGCCAATCGAGCATCCGAACGAGCAACAAAACGAGACAAAAAGGCACGCGAAACATCGTTTTAGCGGGCCGATTGTCGAGTTTTGCTGCAGGATTGCGAGAGCTGCGAAGCAGCGGAGCAATCCGTACGCTTTCCTAGTCCTTAAATTTATTCCGCACTTGCAGTTTCCGGACAAAGTAGCTACAATATAAATAACTGCGGCCCGGGCTCGTACTATAGCTGCCCGCCCGCCAATTTAATACTGGAGGAAAGAACAATGTTCAACGCATTAGTTGAGAAACTGAAAGCAGATTCCCGTACCATCGTTTTCACCGAGGGTACCGATGCTCGTATCTTAGAGGCTGCTGACAAGCTGGTAAAGGACGACATCCTGAAGGTCATCCTGCTTGGCAACCCGGATGAGGTCAAGGCAGCCGCTGCCGCCGGCGGTTTCTGCATCGATGGCGCTGAGATCATCGATCCTGCCAACTATGATGGCATCGACGAGATGGTCGAGTGCATGGTCGCTCTGCGCAAGGGCAAAATGACCGAGGAGCAGGTTCGTGCAGCTCTCGCAAAGGGCAACTATTTCGGAACCATGCTGGTCAAGATGGGCAAGGCTGACTGCCTCCTTGGCGGCGCTACCTACTCCACCGCTGATACCGTACGTCCGGCTCTGCAGCTGATCAAGACCAAGAAGGGCGCACATCTGGTAAGCTCTTGCTTTATCCTGGTCCGCGGCGACGAGAAGATCGCGATGGGCGACTGCGCTATCAACATCGACTACAAGGACGATGTCGACAAGGAAGGCAATGTCGTCTTCTCCGCAGCAGACAAGCTGGCTGAGGTTGCCATCGAGACCGCAAAGACCGCTGCTGTTTTCGGTATCGATCCGAAGGTCGCTGTCCTGAGCTTCTCCACCAAGGGTTCCGGCAAGGGCGGCACCGTCCAGCTGTCCCACGACGCTACGATCAAGGCTCAGGAGCTTGCTCCGGAGATGGCGATCGACGGCGAGCTGCAGTTTGACGCAGCCGTTTCCCCGGTTGTCGCTGCTACCAAGTGCAAAGGCTCCAAGGTTGCCGGCCAGGCCAACACCTTCATCTTCCCTTGCATCGAGGCTGGTAACATCGGCTACAAGATCGCACAGCGTCTTGGCGGTTATGCCGCTTATGGCCCGATCCTGCAGGGTCTGAATGCTCCGATCAACGATCTGTCCCGCGGCTGCGACGCCGACGAGGTCTACAAGATGGCCCTCATCACCGCAGCACTGAGCTAATGAAAGGCTAAGCCAAAGGCTGCCGCAATTGCGGCAGCCTTTTTTGAGTCTCTGTGTCAGTGGGGACGGTTCTCTGTGTCAGTGGGGACGGTGTCAGTGGGGGCGG
>CAMOGO010000158.1 GCA_946614075.1 uncultured Lachnospiraceae bacterium
GTCGGCATGAACTTTGAGAAAATGGTGGAGAACCGGAAATTTGCTGCGATGGAGAACGCTGAGATCTTCGGCACGCCGCAGCCGCAGATCTTTGTCTCCTCCCGCACCCCTGAGGGCGATCAGCTTGTCTTCCGCGCCCACCAGGCCGCCAAGGAAGCCATCAAAGCCATCTGCCCCGACATCAAGGTCGGCATCACCCTCTCCATGCACGACTGCCAGGCCCTGCCCGGCGGCGAGAAATTCGCAGCCGACGCCTGGGACGAGGAATTCTCTCATTACCTGCCCTTCATCCAGGGTGACGACTTCCTCGGCGTACAGAACTACACCCGTACTCAGTACGGCCCCACAGGCCAGCTCCCTTGCCCGGAAGGCGCCGAGCTGACCCAGATGAGCTATGAATTTTATCCGGAAGCCCTCGAGAACGTCATCCGCAAGGTCCACGAGGAATTCCCCGGCGACCTGATTGTCACCGAAAACGGCGTAGCCGTCTCCGACGACGAACGCCGCGTCGCCTTCCTCGACCGCGCCCTCGCAGGCGTTGAAAGCTGCATCGCAGACGGCATCCCCGTCAAGGGTTACTGCTACTGGAGCCTGATGGACAATTTTGAGTGGCAGAAGGGCTTCTCCATGACCTTCGGCCTCATCGCCGTCGACCGCGCGACACTCGAGCGCCAGCCCAAACCAAGCCTCACCCACCTCGGAGGGTACGCACGGTAAAAACCAGTATTCCTGAATGGCAAGGGGCCGATACATCCAAATGAATGAATAGACGTTGAAGACACTACAATCAGTGATATATCGACAGCGGTACGTTTCGCCGATATATCACTGATTTTTCGCTTTTTTTCAACGTCTATTTCACGGAATCTCAGAGCAGCGGTGGAACTATGCATCGCACCCATTGACAATTCTGGACAAAAATGCAATGCTAAGAAACAACGTTTAGAGACAACGCGAGGAGACAACGTCACGTAGAGGGGGATTGGTGTCGATGGGAGAGAAAGAGAGATGGAATCAAGCGGCGGCTCACTACCAGAGCATCTCCCGCCAGAATACCGGCTACCAGGATAAGCTGGTGAACTACCTGAAGGAAAAAGGCGCCGTCGGCCCTGGCCTTTGCGTGGCCGACATCGGCTGCGGGCCGGGCAAATACGCCATGCGCTTTGCGGCAGAGGGGTGCTCTTTGGTCCTGACGGATTTCGCGGAGAAAATGCTGGACTTTGCCAGGGCGAATCTGGCTGACTTTGACGTCCCCTGCCGGTATGTGGAGGGGGATTTCAAGGAGCTTTCCCTGGAGGCGCTCGGCGGGCCGAAGTCGGTCGACCTAGCCTACGCGTCCATGACGCCTGGGGTCAAGGACGACGAGCAGATCCGGAAAATGTGCGAGCTTTCGCGCAGGCACTGCTTCCTGTCCAAGTTCTCCTACTATGACAATCTCATGCAGGATGCCGTCTGCGAGGCCCTCGGGGCTGTGTCGCGCGATCATTTCTCCGATGGATTCCGCTTCCCCGACTTTGTGGAATCCGTCCGCACCATGGGATATGAGCCTGAGGTGCTGGATTTTGACCGGCCGTGGGAGAATATCCTGACACTGGAGGAGGCGGAGAAAGCCTTTTTCGATGGACGTCTCGAGCGGTATGAGGATACTGAGGAGATGCACGGGAAGGTGCGCGAGGCACTGCTGGCCCTTTCCCAGGATGGAAGTACGGTTGTCGAGCATGTAAACGCCCGCTCCGGCTGGCTGTACTGGACGGTGTGACGCAGCACGGCAAAGAAAGGGCAAGACCGAAGCGATGCTGGCCACTACATGGCAGTGCTCCTAAACAAAGAAAAGACAAAGGATCAGGAAAGAACAGCGGAAAATGGGAAATATGGGAAATACAGGAAATACAGGAAATACAGGAAATACAGATTACAAAGCGGTAGACAATAGAGAAGACGGCGGCAGCCGGACCAATACCCGGAAGAAGGGCATTCTTTTTGACCTGGACGGGACCCTGTGGGATTCCGCGCAGGAGGTCGTGGATTCCTGGAATGAGTGCCTGGACCAGATGCCGGGGAACGACTACCACATCACCGTACCGCAGATGTACGGCCTCATGGGAAAGACCATGACCGAGATCGCGTACGAGTTTTTCAGCCACAGCGCACCCGAGGACGCCGTGCGTATGCTGGAGGAGTGCGAGATCTACGAGAATGAGTACATCCGCACCCACGGCGGCACGCTTTTCACGCTCGTGGAGGAGACCCTCGCAAAGCTCCACGAGGACTATTTCCTGGCGATCGTGAGCAACTGCCAGGTCGGCTACATCGAGGCCTTCCTCGAGTACTTCGGCTTTGACAAGTACTTCGACGACTTCGAGGACTTTGGCCGGACCGGCCGCCCCAAGGGCGACAACATCCGCCTGGTCGTAGACCGGAACGGTCTGGAATCCGCGTTCTATCTCGGGGACACCATGGGGGATTACACCGCCGCGAAGTCCGCCGGCATACCCTTTGTCCACGCCGCTTACGGCTTCGGCACCGTCCCCGAAGGCACCCCCGCGATCACCGCATTCGAGGAGCTTCCCGCGATCGCAGGCCAGATTTTAGCTTGAATTGAATCGAGAAGGAGGCCGCTTTTCTTATCCTTCCGTGAGCTCGCCGCGGAGGTTCTGCTGCATGAGGAGCCGGATGTTTTCCTTGGAGCAGCCGCAGCTGAACAGGTAGTAAAGCTTTGTGACAGCTGCCTCGATCGTCATACCCCCGCCGCTGACGGCGTCGGCCTCCGCAAGGCCGCGGCTGGTCTCGTAGGTCCCCAGGGCGACGGAGCCGCGCGGGCACTGCGAACACACCGTGATGATCGTGCCGCTCTTGTAAGCACGCTCGACGATGGGCAGAAGTGAAGAGCAGGTGCCGTTCGGGATGTTTCCGGCGCCAAAGGCCTCGATGACGACGCCCTTGAGTTTTTCCGTCATGATCTGCTCAAAGACGGAAAACTGGATGCCGGGGAAGACCTTCAGGACGCCGATCGGGATCTCGCGGAATTCCTGGAAATGAAGAGCTTTACAGAAAGGCGGTCTGCCGGCATCATTTCTGGCGGCATTATCGTTGTTGGCACCTTCTTTATTATGTGCCGGCATTGGGTTTCCAGGGGAGGCGAGCAGCAGCTCCTCGTGGTACTGGATGCCGATCCCGGCGTCTGCCAGATGCGGATAATTGGGCGAATCAAAGGCCTCCAGCAGATCGGAGGAGATCTTGGTGCTACGGTTGCCGCGCAGCAGCCGTCCGCCGAAATACAGGGAAACCTCCCGCACCACGCCGGAGGCCGCGATGAGGATGGAGTTGACGATATTGTCGAGACCGTCGCTGCGGAGGCGGCACATAGGAATCTGAGAGCCGGTGAAGACGACCGGCTTATTTAGATTCTCCAGCATGAAGGAAAGGGCAGAGGCCGAGTAGGCCATGGTGTCGGTGCCGTGCAGGATGACAAAGCCATCGAAGTCGTTGTAGCGGTCCGCGATGGTGCGGCCCATCTTGTTCCACTCGGCGACGGCGATGTTGCTGGAGTCGAGCAGCGGCGAAAATTCGATCAGCTCCCACTCCGGAAACTCCGGTCGGTGCATGTCGTAGATTTTCTGCAGATAGTCGATGAAGACACCCTCCTGCGGCTCGTAGCCGTGCTCACCGGGCACCATTCCGATGGTACCGCCTGTATACAGAATGCAGATTTTTTTCCTTGTACTCATTTCCGTATTCCTCCCCGTATTCCGGCGTTTTGTACTTCCCCGTACCAGTACTGCGATTGTAGCATGCGTCAGGAGGATGGGCAAGCCCCTCCCCGACCACCCGTCAAATGCCGCGAGTACAGCTCAGAGTGCCGCAATTGCAGCACAGAGTGCCGCGTTTGTACCTCAAATGTCAGAATTGTACTGTGAATTGTCCTTGAGAGGTACGCCTATAGATGGTAGAATCAGTACAAAGCAGAATTCTGCCTGTCAATTAATCGAGTTTTCCGCGAAGGGGGAAGATATATGTTAGAGGTATCGCATGTCACCAAAAAATACGGCAAGCTTCTGGCC
Organism: uncultured Lachnospiraceae bacterium; assembly: GCA_946614075.1. Next base: position 4,062 of record CAMOGO010000158.1, read on the forward strand.
TGCGATGATGTCAGCTTTCAGCTGGATCCGGGGAGCATCACGGTTCTTCTGGGTCCGAACGGCGCCGGCAAAAGCACGCTCATGAAGTCGATCATCGGTTTTTTAAAATTTGACGGAGAGATCCAGGTCGGAGGCTATCCGAACAAGACCTCCGAGGCCCGGCAGATCATGGGGTACATCCCGGAGATGCCGGCGCTTTACCCGAATCTGACCGTCTCCGAGCATCTGGAGTTTCTCGCGAGGGCTTACCGCCTGAAGGACACGAAGGAGCGTGCCAAGGCGCTGCTTAGCCGTTATGAGCTCACGGACAAGGAGAAGAAATTCGGCGATGAGCTGTCCAAGGGTATGCAGCAGAAGCTGAACCTGTGCCTGGGCCTGCTGCCGGATCCG
>CAMOGO010000159.1 GCA_946614075.1 uncultured Lachnospiraceae bacterium
CTGTACGGAGGCCGGCGAGCAGACCCACACCTGTACGGTCTGCAAGGCGACCGAGCCCCAGGCCATCGAGGCACTGGGCCATGAGTTCAGCACCGAATGGACCATCGATAAGGCGGCAACCACCACGGCAGAGGGATCCATGTCGCACCACTGCGTACGCTGCGACGCGACGGCAGATACGACGGTCATCCCGAAGCTTGAGGAGAAGAAAGGCGCTGAGCTGATCACCGATACCACAGCCAATGCGACGACCACCACTGATCTGGCAGCACTGCTGGATACGATCATGACCGCTGAGGATAAGGCAGCTCTGGACAAGGGCGAGGCCGTCACGCTGAGACTGACCGTCAATGCGACCACCTCGATGTCCGGATCCGACTACAACAAGATCCTCGACTTCATGAGCAAGCAGACGGAGAAATACACGACCGGCGAGTACCTCAGCATCCAGCTGATCAAGACCGTCGGAACGACTACGACATCCATCACCGAGACACCTTCTCCGATTGAGATCAGTGTCCTGGTACCGGAGGCCATCCGGCTGGTGAGCACAAAGCAGACCAGAGAGTACGCGATCCTGCGCGTCCACGGAGATTCCGTGACAAAGCTGGCATCCACCTACAATGCCCAGACGCAGCGCATCAGCTTCACGAGCGACCGGTTCTCCACTTATGTCATGATTTACATCGACAGGGCGGTACCGGAGCCGACGACAGAGGCACCGACCACGGAGGCACCTACAACGGCAGCTCCTACTACCGAGGCACCGACCCAGGCCCCGACTCAGGCACCGACCCAGGCGCCTACCGTAGCACCGACATCCCCGACGGTCACCCCGGTTACCAACGCACCGACACAGCCTTCCGGCAACGGCGCCAATACCGGTGACAGAAGCCCGGTTGTCATGCTGATCTCGGTAGCCGCGATTGCCCTGGTGATCCTGGCATTGTTGCTGTTCCTGCTGTGGAAGAGAAACAGAGATTAATACAAACCAACGAAAATACCGCTCGCTGTCTGTTGGCAGCGGGCGGTCATTAAGAATAGACGAAGCGTAAGGATGAGTAAGGAGGCGTAAGGAAGGTTATGAGTACGACGACGAAGAAATTCCCCGTGATTTCCGAGGCAGACGGACTGGTACTGGATACCGTCGCCATCTATCCCGAGGGGGAACCGAAGGCTATCGTACAGATGGCCCATGGAATGGCAGAGCATAAGGAGAGATATCTACCCTTCATGGAATTCCTGGCAGAGCATGGCTTTCTGTGTGTGATGAATGATCACCGCGGACACGGAAAAAGCGTGAAAAGCGAAGAGGACTGGGGATATTTCTACGAGAACGGTGGCCCTGCTCTCGTCGAGGATATGCATCAGATCACCCGAATGCTTAAGAATCTGAAGCCCGGTATTCCACTGTTCCTTTTTGGCCACAGCATGGGGTCTTTGGCAGTCCGTGCCTACACCCGCAAATACGATAAGGACATCGATGGCCTGATCGTCTGCGGCTCTCCTTCCGACAATTCGGCAAAGGGCTTTGCTGTAGGCCTGGTCAATCTGCTTTCGATATTCCAGGGACCTCGCGCACGCGTTCATATGGTCACCAACATGATGAACGGACCTTTTGAGAAGCCGTTCCTGGCGGATGGAATCAAAAACGCCTGGATCTGCTCCGACCGGGCCGTGGTCGAGAAGTACAATGCCGATCCAGGCTGTGGATTTGAGTTTACCTTAAACGGTTACAAGGCGCTTCTGTATCTGATGCAGGAAACCTACGCGCCTTCCGGCTGGGCGATGGCAAAGCCGGATCTTCCCATCCGCTTCGTCTCCGGCGCCCTCGATCCGTGCCGTACAAACGATGCTGCCTTCGCAAGCTCCGTCGAGCTGATGAAGAAGCTCGGCTATCAGAATGTGACCAGCCGCCTCTTTACCGGCATGCGCCACGAGATCCTGAACGAAAAGGAGCACCAGATCGCTTACGACGACATTCTCTCTACGCTGGAGAGCTGGATGGCCTGATGCTTTGCCGGTAAACGGTTTTTAGGAAGGCAAAGTGAGAATATAAAACAGCTCGGACGAAAAGCTCGCTCTTCGTCCGAGCTGTTTTGCATGAGTTAAAAAGCGTTTAGATCAGCCCCAGGGTCCGGATCATCAGAAGCCCGACCGTCATGGTAATGACACTGAAAAGGGACGTTGCCATAATGATGCCTGCGCTGAGATCTGCATCCCCATTCATTTTCCGGGTCATGATGTAGCTGTTGGTTGCGGAAGGTACCGCATATACCGTAAAGATTGTGGCAAGCTCCTCACCCCGGAATCCCAGAAAACCAGCCAGTACGGTAAAGATCAGAGGTGCGGCAACAATTTTGGTGAAGGATGCCAGGAAAAGCGCGCGGGGTTTTCCAAAGAAGGTTTCCGGCTTCAGGTTGGCACCGATCAGCAGAAGTGCGAGAGGCGTTGCCAGCTGACTCAGGTAGGATAAGGTCTTGGATACGACAAAAGGCAGAGGGATGCTGAACAGGGAAAACGGCAGTCCGATCAGAATACCTATGATCAGCGGATTGGTGATCAGTGCTTTCAGCTGGCTTCCAACCGTGACCTTTGTCCCACTGTGATCGTAGTGAGCGAGGACAATGACCGCAAGGACATTGTACAATGGGATCACGAAGGTAATGATCATGATCGAAGCCGGCAGGACATCGGTGTTCATCAGACTTTGAAGGATGGCGAGGCCAATATAGGCAAAGTTCCCTCGGAAGGCTCCGTGTACAGCGGCGGAGATCTGGTCTCTGTCCGGGATCAGCCGGATGAAGGAAGCCCAGATGACAAGAAAGAAGATTAACGTCGTGATGACCATATACAGGACGAAGGAGACGTGGAAGCTTCCCCGGATATCGGCAGAGGCAACGCTGTTGATAAACGACGCCGGCAGAGCCACATAGAAAACCAGTGTTGTAGCCCTATCCCGGAATTCTTTTGTGAGAAGTCCTTTTTTCTCCAGGAAAAAACCGATTACAATCAGGAAAAAAATAGGAAGTACGATATTCAGACTAAAAATGAGATTACTCATAAAAACCTCCATGCCAAAGGTGTATTTTTCTCTGTAAAACATAAATGACGTTTGGCTTAGCTTATTAAACGCCGTCATTATAGATGGGACGGAGAGAAAATGCAAGGGGCATGGAAATACCATTGACGCGAACAGGCATTTTGGCTATGATGACCTCGCAGTGATTTGAAGGAGGAAAGACCGGATGGAGCAATACCGGATGGAAACCGTAGAATTTGAAAAAAAGGAAGCCGCCCGGGAATTCCTGTTTCTGACGATGACGATCGGGGAGTATCTTTTGGAGAGTGGGGCCGAGGTCAGCCGCGTGGAGGATACGATCCGCCGGATCTGCATGTCCTACGGGGCACTGCGGGTGGACGCCTTTGTCATCACGACCTCGATCATCGTGACGATGGCAGGGGAAACCTTCGGCGTGATCACGCAGACCCGGAGAATCCATGGCATGGAGTACAACCTGACCCGGCTTGAGGAGCTGAATCAGCTCTCCCGCAGGATCTGCAATGAACACCTGACGCTGCCCGAGATCCATGACGCACTCGATGAGATCGGCCGTGAGCATGCCTATTCCTTCGACCAGCTGGTCTGGGTTTACGCCTTGGTATCCGCCTCCTTTTCCATGTTTTTCGGCGGAGACTGGCTTGACGCCGTCGCTTCCGCTGTGATCGGTGTGGGTCTTAAGTATCTGCTGGACTATCTGAAAAGGCTCGAGATCAATTCCTTTGTCCGCACCTTTGCCTGCGCCTGCGCGGGAGGTCTGGTGGCTTTTATTTTTGTGACGATCGGCTTTGGACATTCCGTCGACATGATCAGCATCGGCAATATCATGCTCTTAGTCCCAGGTATTGCGATGACAAACGGGATCCGTGATATGTTTGAGGGAGATACGATCTCCGGCCTGCTGCGCTTTGCAGAGGCGATGCTGTTGGCTATGATCCTGGCGTTTGGTTTCGCCCTGGTCTCTTTTCTGTAACGGGAGGGCTCTTTAGATGATGGATTATCTGATTCAGATTGTGACAGCCTTCACGGGTTCTTTGGGCTTTGCCATCGTATTCAATATTAAAAAGGACAAAATCCTGCTCGCTGCAGTCGGCGGCGCACTCGCGTGGGGAGCCTATATTCTCGCCGGTACCGCCGTCGCAAGCGATGCCATTCGTTACTATATCGCCTCGATCGTGCTGACTTTTTATGCCGAGATTATGGCCCGCGTGAAAAAAACGCCGGTAACCATTTTCCTGGTACCGGCGACGATTCCTCTGATACCGGGAGGTTCCCTGTACCAGACGATGAGATATGCAGTTGCACTGGATCAGGACCGCTTTGCCTCCCAAGGCCTGTACACCTTGC
>CAMOGO010000160.1 GCA_946614075.1 uncultured Lachnospiraceae bacterium
AAATAGCAAGAAGTCAAGCGTTTGCTTTCACGGCAGAATATGATATACTGAATTTGATTCACTAAAGAACAGGAGGGGAGATCATGAATCTGGTTCTGCGTCTTTTTGACATATCTCTGGTGTGTTTTTCTGTGCAGATGGACACCAGTGAGCCGGAACCAGAGATTCTGTGGGTGGCAGAGGATAAGAAGAATCTGCTGCCGATGGACCTTGATCTTACTTCCAGGGGATTGGCGCGGTGGCTCAGACAGCGGACAATCCCCAAAAACCGGGCGCATGCGCATAATCTTCTGTCAAAAAGCGGTTTGAGCATCAATCGGCCGATAAATATTATACAGGTTACGAAGGGGCTGTCGCTGAATGACTGCTATTGGGTCGTCGATGAGGGCTTTGAGGGGACCTTTGAACGGTTTAACCTCTACGACAACCGCTTCAGCCGTGTTCTGGCTCTGATCGCTTTTACAGGTTACGGCAGCAGTGTCAGATCGTCTCTTCTTTCCAGCCCGGAGTTTACGACAAATGGTATGCTGCCCAAGTGCTGGCGCAGAGAATCCGGAGTGATCCGGCTTTACAAAGGGGGCAGCAGCGGAGCTTCCAATGCGGGCTATGAGCCTTTCTCCGAGTTTTATTCCTGGCAGATTGCCAGGACGATGGGCTTTCGTGCTGTGGAATACGGACTTTCCCGCTGGAAGGGAAATCTGTGCTCCACCTGTGCCCTCTTCACGAGCAAGGAGGAAGCTTTCCTGCCGGCAGGGCGTCTGGTCCGAAGCGGCGGCATGGAGGCAGTCCGGAAGTTCTATGAGGGGCTTGGACCTGCATTTACGGAAGCGCTCGATGACATGCTGGTGTTCGATGCCATCATCTGCAATACAGACCGGCATTTTGGCAATTTCGGACTGCTTTTAAACAGCCGGGATAATACCATCAAGGCGCCGGCACCGCTGTTTGATCATGGAAATTCCCTTTTTAACTATGCCGGGAAAGAGGATCTGGAAAACGAAGAGACCTTGAAAGAATACGCCGGCACACTTTTGCCAAGTGTATATGATGATTACTTCAAAACCGCGGGAAAAGTCCTGACGGAGCGGCATCGGGAGGCGCTGCGCAGATTGCTGGCATTCCGGTTTACGAAGCATCCCCGGTATAATCTTCCCGAGAAACGCTTGCGCCTGATCGAGAAGGAAGTACAAAGACGGGCGCGTATGCTGCTTTCCCAGAGAGCTTAAAGAGGGCAGCTTAAGATAGTGTATTACCCCATGCAGCGCACGAGTGATGTATGGCAAAGACAAACGGAGGTATCCGTAGATGGCGGCTTTTGTAGAGTGCAAATCGGTCGAGAAGATCTATCAGATGGGCGAAGTGACGATCCGGGCGGCGGCCGGGATCAACTTTGAGATTCAAAAAGGTGAGTTTGCCGTCATCGTCGGACCGAGCGGCGCGGGCAAAACGACCGTGCTCAATATCCTCGGCGGGATGGACACGGCGAGCGCCGGAGAGGTGATCGTCGACGGGAAAAATATCGCGGCCTACAGCCAGCGGGAGCTGACAAAGTACCGCCGCGAGGACATCGGCTTTGTCTTTCAGTTTTACAATCTGGTCCCGAACCTGACGGCCTTGGAAAATGTGGAGCTGGCGATCCAGATCTGCAAAAATCATCTCGAGCCGAAGCAGGTCATGTGGGATGTCGGCCTGGGTGAGCGTATGGGGAACTTCCCTGCGCAGCTGTCGGGCGGCGAGCAGCAGCGAGTCTCGATCGCAAGAGCCTTGGCGAAAAATCCGAAGCTCCTGCTGTGCGATGAGCCGACCGGTGCGCTGGATTACCAGACCGGCAAGGCGATCCTCAAGCTTTTGCAGGATATGTGCCGGAAGCGCGGCATGACGGTCATCGTCATCACGCATAATACCGCGATCACGCCGATGGCGGATCGTGTCATTGAGATCAAAAACGGGCAGGTGCACCGGATGCGGACCAATGCGAAGCCGGTGCCTGTCGAAACGATAGAGTGGTAAAAAATATCAGAGGTTAGAAATGACCAAGGGACAACGGCAGGATTTTTTCAGAGAAATCAAAAGAAGCTGGACCCGTTTTGTATCGATCCTGTTCATCGTCTTGCTGGGAGTTGCCTTTTTTGCCGGTCTGCGTTCGTCGGAAGGAGACATGAAGCGGACGGCGGATGCGTATCTGGATCAACAGCAGTTCATGGACATCCGAATCTTAAGCACCTTGGGACTGACGGAGGAGGACAGGCAGGCGATCGAGGGAGTGCGCGGCGTCGAAAGAGCCGAGGGTATTTACTCCGTCGATGTGCTGACGGATCTGTCCGATACGCAGAAGGTGCTGACCGTCATATCGGTGCCGGAGGACATTGCGAGGCTTTATGTGACGGACGGGCGGCTTCCCTTAAAGGGCGGAGAGTGCATCCTGGACGATGAATTTGCGCGGTCTGCAGGATATGAGGTCGGTGACTCGATCCGAATCTACATGGAGGAGGGCGAGGTCAGCGATTCTTTGTGCTGCGAGGAATATGAGATCGTCGGTCTGGGGAAAAATCCCTGGTACCTGACGTTTGACCGCGGCAGCGCGACCATCGGAAACGGCACGCTTTCCGGGTTCATGGCGATACTGAAATCGGATTTCGTCCAGGATATTTATACCCAGGTCTATGTGACCGTGGAGGACGCGGCGGAGTACAGCTGCTACGAGGATGCTTATCTGGAGCTGATCGACGAGATGCAGAAAAGCATCGAGGCGATCTCCGGCGAGCGCTGCGAGATCCGCTATCAGGAGGTGTACGACGCGGCCAATGCGGAGCTCGAGTCGGCGGAGGCGGAGCTTGCGGATGCGCAGAGCGCGCTGACGGATGGCTGGACACAGCTGAATGACGGCCTTGCGGAGCTCGAGAGCGGTGAGGCAGAGTACGCCACGGGCCTTCAGGAATATGAAGATAATCTGGCTCTGATCGAGGATGGAAAGGCGCAGCTGACGGCTGGAAAGGAGCAGCTGGCGGCGAGCAAGTCTCAGTATGAGGAGGCGCGGATCCAGGTGGTCGTCATGGAGACTCTTCTGACGACGCTGAACTCCACCTACGATCAGGAGGTGCAGGCGTATCAGGCGCTGGTGGCCAGGCTGGCTGCCCAGCAGCTGGAAAACAGGGAGGAGCTCGAGGCGTGGCTGAAGGAAAATGGCCTGTTGCCGGCGGAGACGGAGGAGAATCCGACCGATCCGGCAAATCCCACGAACCCCGCGGATCCAAGCAACCCCTCGGACCCGTCCAATCCGTCGGATCCGTCCGACCCTAGCAATCCGTCCGACCCGTCCAATCCGTCGGATCCGGATAATCCTTCCGATCCGTCGAACCCGGATAATCCCTCGGATCCGGATAATCCCTCGGACCCGGATAATCCGTCCGATCCTTCGGATCCGTCCAATCCCTCGGATCCGTCCGGTGCGGATACGCCGTCGTCTGCGGACATCCCGGCCAGCTCTGAGGAGCCTGCAGCCCCTGTCACGCCGGATGTCCCGGCTTCCTCGGAAGCGCCGGTCGTCACGGATCCCGTGACAGAGCCGCAGCCGCCGGCCACAGAGGCACTGTCGGCGACCGAAGCTCCGGCACAGGCAGCGGCTCCACTTCAGGCAGCGCCTGCCGCCGCGCCGGTAAGCGACGTTCCTGCCGCGCCAGTGGATGATATCCCGGAGGAGCTTCCGGTCGATACGGAAAATGTCGGATCGGCAGACCCGGTAGGAGATCCTGCCGGCATGACAGTGGTCCTCTCCGATGCCACACGGTCCACCGCTGAAATGGGACAGACCGAAGCGCGGGAAGGGGATTCCGTCTTCCATGAGACGGGCGTCGGCATGGCGCAGACAGCGTTTGGCGCCCCGGCCACCGGTGTGGCGGCGGTAAATTACGAAGACCCTACCGCGGACGGTACGGTCTCGGCGGCGGATTTCGGCGAGAGTGAGGAGGCCCAGGAGGGGCCTGTGATCACGATCGACTTAGGTGATCTCGAGAGCGGCCTGGAGTCCCTGGAAGATGCGCTGGAGACCATCACGAATCCGACGCTCCCCGGCGAGTCCGTCGATCCGGCAGATCCATCCGGCTCGGATGGCGGAAACACGGACGGCTCCGATACGGTGCAGATTTCACTGGATGATATTTACGCGGCCGTCGACCAAGGCGCGAAGGCCGTTACCGATACGTTCTCCAGCTACCTGACTCAGCAGAGGACACAGCTGGATAATTATATTGCCCAGACTGCGGCGGCGCGGGTGCAGCTGAATGCCGCTTCGTCCCAGATCCTGGCGGCGGAGCTGACGATCGCCGAGAAGGAGATCGAGCTTGCGATGGGCGAGGCCCAGCTGGTTGCCGGCAAGGAAGAGCTTGATGCGGCGAGAACCCAGCTGG
>CAMOGO010000161.1 GCA_946614075.1 uncultured Lachnospiraceae bacterium
CCCTCTTTGTTCAGGCAGGAAATCAGCTGGTACATCTCAGCGGTGACCTTGGGATCGAGACCGGATACCGGCTCATCTAAGAGCAGCATCTTGCTTGTCGCGCAAAGTGCCCGCGCCAGAAGAACGCGTTGCTGCTGTCCGCCGGACAGCTCCCGGTAGCAGCGATCGCTTAGCTGATCGATTCCCAGCCGCTTCATATTGGCAAGCGCCAGTTTTTTCTCCTCCGCGTTGTAAAAAGGCCTGAAGCCTGCCTTCGACTGGCAGCCGGACAGGACAACCTCCCAGACAGAGGCTGGGAAATCCCGCTGAACCACGGTCTGCTGCGGCAGATAGCCGATCTCCGTAGGCTTCAATCCGTCTCCGTAGCGGATCTCTCCTGCCATCGGCTTCTGCAGATGCAGGATCGTCCTCATCAGTGTGGACTTGCCGGTTCCGTTTTCTCCGACGATACAGAGATAGCTACCGGCCTCCACGGTAAAATTAAGATGCTCCACCAGAGCACTGTTTTCATATCCGAGCGTTACATCCCGGCAAATCAGTTCCGCCATATATGAATCCTCATTTTATTCTCCGAGGGCTGTCTTCAGGGTATCCAGGTTCTTCTCCATGATGCTCAGATAGGTCGCCCCATCTGCCAAATCCTGGGAGGTGGTGGCCTGCATGGAGTCCAGATTCAGAATCTGTGCACTCTTTGTCTGGGTATTGTCGATGATCGTCTGCGCGATCTTTCCGTCGGAGCGATCGATCGTCAGCACCACAGGGAGCCCCATCTCGTCGACCTTTCCGGCGAGGAAAATCACGGTATCAAAGCTGGCCTCCGTCTCCGCGCTGCAGCCGGAAAAAGCGGCATAGTAGCTCAGCTCATAGTCATCCGTCAGATAGCGGAAGGGAAAACGATCTCCAAAAAGGATCGTCTGATGCACGGCGCTTCCTATGGCCTCCGTGTAAGCCGCATCCAGGTCGGAAAGCTGCTTTTTGTAGGTATCCGCATTTGCCTGGTACATGGCGGCGTTCTCCGGATCCAGGGTCTGAAGAGCCTTGGAAATCGCCTCGGTGAAAAGGCTTGCGTTCCGAAGGGAGAGCCAGACATGCTCGTCGTACTCGTGCTCCTCTTCGTGCTCCTCCTCGTGGTCTTCCTCCATGCCCTCGACGTGCTCCTCTTCCTTGGCCGCGTCACCGAGAACCTCCATCAGGCTGATCGCAATCCGGTCAGGATTCTGGGGATCCTTTAGAGCATCCTCGACCCAGCCGTCCGACTCTCCGCCAACATAGATAAAGAGATCACACTCGGAAATCGCGATCATGTCCTGCACGGAAGGCTGATAGCTGTGCATTTCCGTGCCATTGTCCAGCAGCAGCTCGATCTCTGCTGCATCCGCCTGATCGCCGAGCAGCACCTTGACCCAGTCATATTCCGGAAAGATCGTCGTCACGATTTTCAGGCCGTTTCCTGCTTCCCGCGTCTTGGAAGGCGCTGCAGCCTGGGTCCCCGCTACATCAGAAGAGCCTGCGGAAGGATTTCCGCAGGCCGCAATCCCGGCAAGAAGCAGTACGGCAAGTATCACACTTGTCAAACGTCGCATATATCATACTCCTGAAAGCTTCAAATTCGTTAATTGAAAATGATTATCAATTTCAGGAGGGATTATATACCTGCTCCTACGCTCTGTCAATATGAAAAAAGTGGAAAGTATACGCATACATCGGCTGTTTTTACGCTTTATACACCTTCCTGCCTGAGGTCCTTCGGATCCCAGGACTCCCAGGTTTCTTCCATGGCGGCGAGGATTTCCTTCGTCGCCTGTTTCTCATCGTCAAAAATGGTCACATAGCCCTCGAGTGAGAGGGCCTTCATCCGGAGGATCCGGGAATGGCCGCTGACGAAAATCCGGCACTTTCTCTTCCCGTTTTTGGCCTCCTGGATCATATTCATGCCGGCGGAATTCCCGTCAAAAGCCATCAGGACGGAAGGCCGGCGTTTGAAAATCTCGTAGGCCAGGCTCTTGTACAGGCCCATGCCGGACTGCTCGATCGAGACACGTATCCTCACGTCGGTATTCAGCAGTGCCCTTTGCTCCTGGACCGTCACGACCGAAGGGACGAAGGCGTACACCGCAAACCGGTTCCGGCATTTCTCCAGCAGATATTTTTCAAAGCCCTTCAGCCTGTGCCCAATCACAAAGAAGACCTTCTCGGGGTCAGACCCCTCCAGGATCTCATCGATCATGGCGCACTCCTCCGGGCGCATTCTCGTGACATGGCTGTCGTTATTGTAGCTGCCTCCGACCAGGATGACCGGGATGCCCTTGGCCGGAAGAGCCTCGATCCTTCCCTCAAAGGCGGTCGTACTGTCAAGCTTTTTGCCGGCGGAAAGGAGCTTTTCATCGGCTGGCTCTCCTTCCCGGATCCTTGCGGTAAGCAGCTGGGACAGGGTCATCTGCTGCTCTTCAAGCATCTTATCGAGCTTTTCGGATTTACTGGCAAAAGCCTCCCGGGCGATACCCAGGTAGTGCTCCTCGGCGCGGCACATCTGGACCAGGTCGTCGAAGCTTAAATCCAGCATTTTTTCCAGGGAAAGCTCCTCATCGATGGAGTCCGTCCCGTACAGCGCTCCGCCGTCTGTCCCCTGCACGCACCAGATGCCAGCATGCAGGTAGCTCTTCAGGGGGTGCTTATCCAGGCGGCTTAAGTTATTCAGCCGGACATTGGAGGTGATCTGGAACTCCAGCATGACATCGTTTTCCCGAATTTCCCGCATGAGCTGCTGCCCTTTACGCGACTTCAGGTTCGCCGTATAAAGTCCATGGCCGATCCGCATGTGTGGCATTTTCTGCCCCGGCGAAAGAGAATCCTTTACGCAGCGGATGCTGTTCGCCACATTGTCTCTCAGGCTGTCGTTTTCTCCGGCATGGATCCGGATCACAAAGGTAGGATCCGTCGTAGCCGCGATGCGGACAAGCTCGCGGATCAAGGGCTTCAGCTCCCGGATGTCGTTGATCTCCTCGCCGACGATATCGCTGCCTGCGACATACGGATCCACGGCGACCGCCTGGAGCACCTGCAGATTCTCACGGACATAGTCTCTCGCGGCGATCTGATCTTTCATGATCGTCAGCGGAATGCGGCGGATCGCTGCCAGGAACCGGATCCTGACACCCGTCTCCTCAAAAATCCGGGGCATGACGGCATGGACCTGCTCGAGCATCGACACGGCACCCTCCCGCTTTACCAGGGTGGTGTCCGAAATCTCCGCGTACTCGATCCCGTGGTTCTGATAATTACGGGCGATCCACAATAGCTTATCCTGGAACAGGGTATTCTTGCAGTAGATCGGATCCTCCCGGTCCTTTTGAATCTGCCGCAAGGTTTGCACGATCTCCGGATCCGGGATCTCCTCATAGCCTTCCAAGGACCTTTTCTCCTCGGACTCCGTCCCCTTCGCGAAAACGTAGCGGTACAGGTAAACCTTCTCCAAGTTGGTAAAGACCGCCTGTCCATCCTTCATCACGGCCAGCGACGTCCGGATCCGCGGGATATTGAAGGCGGCATCCTGGATATTCCCCAGGATCAGGTCGGCGAAATTGATCATGGTATTGTCATCGATCTTCCTGGTCAGGTATTTTCCTTTCAGAGTCGACCCAGCAAAGCCCTGCTCGATCAGCTTTCTTTTCTCCAGCAGCTTCTCCCACTGCTCATCCGTGCATTTCAGCCCCAGCTTCTTAATATAGTAAAGCGGATAGCGGATCTGATGGTAAATCCCGAGTGCGATCATCACATCCGGGTCCAGATTCGCGTTCATGTGCGTATGCAGGTCGGTCCGGAACTTGCACTCTCTGCGGATATAGGTCTTGACGACCGTCTTGGCAAAGTCGAGCCGGTAGTCCTTGGTCTGGCTCATCAGCGTCTTGGAAATGGCCGGGATGGAGGCCTTTGTCTCGATCTGCCCGTCCGGGTAAATATTTGCCACCTTCGTATCCCGAAGCCGGAAAATATAGACCTTGCGGTTTTCCGCATCGATATAGCAGGGCACCGTTCCCTTTATGATCTTGAAGCCCTGCTCGTCAAAGCTCAGAGGGAGGCCGCACATGAGAGCCAGATTCGTGATCAGGTTCCCCGTCCCGTGGTTTGGCGTCCGCAGGACATAGCTCATCTCCTCTTTCTCCAGATAGAGATCGACGATGATATCCTTTTCCTTATCCAGATAGAACTGACCAAAATAAGACATGGTACTTTCCCCGTTTCCTTCCCTTTTTCACATCTGCTGTCCGCAGATTACTCCATCTGTTTCCCTGTTGGAAGTATTATGGCGCAAAAAGTGCTGCGGCGCAAGGCAACATTTACCTTTGGTGGCCGCCCGTTGCCGTCAGGCAACAATTACCGCTGGGCGGCCGTGTGCATAAAAA
>CAMOGO010000162.1 GCA_946614075.1 uncultured Lachnospiraceae bacterium
CCCGGAAAATCTCCGGTAACGTCTGCCGCAAAGGGCTTCATAATCATGCGGTCTGGCCTCGGTACCATCCTCCATCCGGACCGATACCGCATTCGCGGCCCGCCCGCCGGTGATCTCGTCAAAGTCCATTTCCCGCTGCCTGTATCGGATCAGAATCAGGACAACCATGACGAGAATGGCAAGGATCAGTAATGCCAGCCCAATCCATTTTCTGCTCATTACAGCCAATTCTCCTCGCTCTTTCTATTTCTCACTGACCTCATCCCATCCGCCTAGCGCCTCTGCGATCTTGGTCATATCGTGGTTCGGGAAAGGCCCGGCCCAGTTCTCCTCGACCGGCAGGTCCTTTACCTGGTAGCCAAGCTGTGTGCCGACCATGCTGACGATGCTTCCGATCGCCTTGTAGGTCGTGATTTTCCACACGGCGTTGCTGTTAAAGGCTTTCTGCCATGCCGTATCCGAGCGTCCCGGCGGATCAAAGGCCATGCACTCCACGATGCCGTCGTGATTCAGCGCTACATCGACTGCGATATGACCGCCAAGGGAATGACCTGCGACAAAGATTGTGCTGTAGCCTTCTTTTTCCAGATCGGAGATCACCTTGGATGCTGCCTCAAACTGATCCTCAAAGAACCAGCTGACCGGGTTGATGGCCTGAAGAACACTGCCAAGATTTCCCAGAATCGGGATCGAATTGCCGGCAATCCCCATATCCGTAAGGATGTCATCCGCCTCGTGTCCCATCGTCCCGCCGAAAATCACGATCGCCCGTTTCCCGGACAGCTTGATTACAATGGCCTCCATAGACCCATTCGTACCGCTGCGGATCGCCGTGATCTGGCTCTTTTTCAGGTTGGATTTCGAGCTGTCATCATCGGTGTGCAGCGGATGGTCGGACGGATAGTTTTTCAGTTGCTCAAACATGTAATCCACCATCGCATCCGTCGATGACTTTGTGCAGGCGTCATTGGTGAAGGCGCAAAGGTAAGCCAGCTCGACCGAGCGGATGGTCCCCTTGCCTCTGGCCCAATTGGAGTAGTCGCGGCCGGACTCGGTTTTCTCCCAGACCTGCGTGGAGGCATAGCCAAGCAGCATCCGGGCTGTTGCCGTGGCTGAGGTATACGAATCCGCATACTGATCAGCGTAGTTCATAGAATACAACGGTTTCGCCTGATCCTCGTTATCCAGACCCGCATCCCTGAGATCTCCCTCCGGATCCATGGTAAGGGTTTCATCCCAGTAATAATAGTCATCCGGATTGCCATAAACTGTCGTGAGCCTGTGGAAAAGCTCCAGCTTTCCGTTTTTCTCAAAGTAGAACATCTCTTCCGTAGCGCTCTCCTGCGTATCAACGTGTACGCCGAAGATGGTTACTTTCAGAATGCCTACTCCTTCCCCTCTGGCCGCGGAATCCAGGTAGCTGACATAAATCTGCGGAGGATACTCCCCCAAGGTCGTTACGGTCTTGGCGTCGTTCAGGAAGGAATATTCCTTCACCTGACCGCCCTCATAATAGCAGAACATCGCATCGCCGATAAAATGTCCGAAAGCTTCATCGAAGTACCCAGGCAGGACATGAGGAACCGTCTTGATCATAAACGGAATGCCGTCGCCACTGACGTCCACCAAAGCGGCCTGCAGGAAAGAGGCATCTGTGGTTTCCGGGTTGAAGGGAGGCTCCTGAAGCAAATTCAGAGCATAGGCGGTCGCCATGCGTCCGCTCATCTGGCAGTTTTGGGGATCGCCAAAGTAGGTGAGCGCCTCCAGGGCAGCTGCCGGGTCGGTCTTTGCGATGCCGGAGGCTGTCTCCGCCAGATAATCCAGTAAGGCCTGGCAGTTTGCCAGATGGATCTGGTTGCCCGCTGCCACCGGGATCCGCAAGATCAGGTCCTCGTTGGCCGGGTTGGTCTGCATCCGGTAGAAAACGTCATCCGTGTCATAGGTCATGAACCACCGCTCGGTCGCGTCTGTCTCCGGATTGATATCCTGGTACATATCCGGCGCATAGCCCATCTCGAGGTAGGTTCCGGACTGGCCAAGCCAGATGTTTATGAACTCGGAGGACTCATTCTCTCCTCCCGGGCTGATCCTCTCCAGCTCACCGGAGAACATCTCAAAGGTATTGCCGTCCTCCCAGGTCCAGAACTCATACTGTGCCTCGGTCGGCTCCTGATAGCTGCCGCCGCCGTCCCGGTACACAAGGATCATCTCCGGCGTTCCGTCCTGGTTCAGATCAGCCAGGTATCCGCCGGACAGACCTGCCTTGAAGCCATAGTAGACTCCGTAATAGGTTTGCATATGCTCCATGCCGTACCGGTTGATCCTCTCCTCGACGATCTCCAGATAGTCGGCAGCAACCTGAGGATCCATGTACTCCGGGATCACAAAGTCATGGCAGAACGTAAAGCCCTCCTGGACCTCGGCCACTTCCGGACCATAGGTCTGCTCCGCATATCTGTCCGTAAACCGGATCAGGGCATCCTCCCGGATGCTGCCTTCATATGTCGGCGTCCGGAGCATCTCCTGCGTCTGGTTGGCAATAGCCTTCATCGTGTCCCAGTAGGTGATGACATGTTCGTTTGTATACTGTCCGATCAGACCGTCCAGCTTTCCGCCCATATAGTCCAGCAGGGACCCCTGCGCATGGGCCGTGAGAATATCCGCCTTCGTGATTGCCCCAAGCGCACTGGAAAACGCCACGGAAAGAACGAGCTCCGCAGCAATCTGCCAGGAGGGCTTTCGCAGCTGTCCCAGATAATAATTTTTACCCATTCTTAGGCCGGCTAAACCCATCTGGTTTGTCTGATACAGGAAAATAAAAGCAAGAGCATCCTCTGCCGTATAGAATTTTCCACCCCGGCGCTCTGCCTTCTGCATCGCCTGCCGCAGATTATCCAGGGAGATCAGGCGCGCACTGGCCTGTGCCTGACTGTAGACAAACTGCTCCGTGTTCATCTTCGGGAGATCGATTTGCATCATTTCGAGCAAATTATCGACAAGTGCCTCGTTAGCGCCTTTCAGCGTATTATCGTAATAGGTCTCCAGTACAATGTCGCTGAACACAGAATAAACCGTCTCTACATTCGAAGACGCGATCCCGACGACGCAGGTCAGAAGAAACTTGGAACAGTCAAATAGATATTTGTAGGCAACATTGTAATTCGCGGCATGCCCCAGGGTTTCGAGATAGCTGTCCCGATCTGTCCGCACCCGGTCAATATAATGATTGACAGAGGAATATCCTTCCATGACGGAGTCGTAGAGCTTCTGCGCCTCCGTGATGTATTTCCGTTCCGCCCGATCAAGCGTGGAAAGATCCGGCTCGACCGGAAGGATCTCTGTCGTATACTCCATCTCCGCATCGCACTTATAGATACCGTAGCCCATATCCTTGAGGAAGGCGTTCCACCCCTCTTCCAGGATGGTCTGGTGACTCCAGGATTCCAGCTCATCCAGGTCCATTTCCAAAAGGGCCAGAAGCTCCTCATTGTCCGTAAGCTCCGTCACCGTCTCATTTCCCGCGGCATCCGCCTCGATCCGCCGCATATCGGTACGCTCCAGGCTATCTCCGTTTTTCCCCCAGTAGGTGTAGGACTGCAGTTCGGCGCCGCTCCTCCAGTATCCGATCAGGCCCGGATAGTCATACCGGTCTGTCCGGAACGAATTGGCCGGTCCCTGGCCGACATATTTCAAGGTGCCGCCGTTGCAGGTATAAATATACGAGCACCGGGTCGTCTCGCCGTAGGTGCCATTCGTGATGATGAGCTCCGGGACCGCATCCTTGTCCATATCGTACAGGGACAGCTCGTAATCCATGTCGTTATAGTACGTGATTGCCCCGCCGTAAGGATCCGTCGTCGTAAAATAGCTGCCGTTCACAAACTGGCGGTAGACATCGGGCCAGGAGAAGGACGTACGCCAGGTGATTTCCTTTTCATCCTGCCATTTGGCGCGGATCGCGACCTCCGCCGCATCCTCCTGCGCCTCCTCGTACTCCGCCGTTCCCTCCTCATAAGGGATGTCCATCAGCAAGGCATAGCAGTAGCTGCCGATGCTGATATCTCCCAGCACCTGGGCATCCGGATCCAAATACACATCGCTCGGATAGGCGCAAAGGGTCAGGCTGAAGCGCTCCGCACTATACCCCTCTCCCGCTTCGTACGCAGCCTTGTCGTAGAAATGCATCGTGTAGGTCCATTCGAAGGAGGTCTCCTCCCAGACGTACTTCTCGGCATAGCGAGCCGGAAGGGAAGCTGTATAAAACGTCGCGGTAAGCTCAACCTTCTCCGCCGAGGAAGCTGTCTGAGCTCCCGATGCTGACTGGTCAGATTCCCCGCCGGCAGCAGTGGCCGTTTCCGAAGCTGCACTGCCCTGTCCTGCCGCATCCCCC
>CAMOGO010000163.1 GCA_946614075.1 uncultured Lachnospiraceae bacterium
CGGGCTGGATGCGATCATCGATACGCCGGCACCCGGGAAGGTGATCTTGGAGGTGGAGAAGAAATACATCGGACGATTCTCATGGCCGGCCTCACGGCAGGCTGCGAAGATGTCCTTCAGCTTGGTCTCTTCGTAAATGTGATGTACACCGTAGGCATTGTCCCAGAAGATCCGGAAATCCTTGGCGGCAGTCTTCATGGCAGCCAGGCGGTCTACCGTCTCATCGCTGTAGCAGATGCCCTGCGGGTTGGAATACAGCGGGACGCACCAGATACCCTTGACGGAAGGATCCTCCGCGACTAAAGACTCGACTACGTCCATGTCCGGGCCATTGTCCGTCATGGGAACCGTGATCAGCTCAAAGCCCATCAGCTGTGTGACGGCAAAATGGCGGTCATAACCCGGAGCCGGGCAAAGCCACTTGATCGGGCCCTGATCCTTCCACGGCTTCTCGCCCTCTGTGCCGAAAACATACAGGCGCATGATGGCGTCAAACATCAGGTTCAGGCTAGAGTTCCCACCGACGATGATCTGGTCTGCCGGGATCCCGGTCAAGTCAGAGAAAAGCTTCTTCATCTCCGGAATGCCGTCGAGCACGCCATAGTTTCTCGTGTCGGTTCCGGCCTCGGTTTTGTACTCTCCGTCCAGAGCGTCAAAAAGACCGTTTGTCAGGTCCAGCTGAGCGGATGCCGGCTTACCGCGCGACATATCAAGCTTCAGACCAGAATTCTTAAAGTCCTCGTATTCCTTCGAGAGCTCCTGTTCCAAGGCAAGAAGCTCTTCCTTGGTGTATTCACTGATATGCTTCATTCGTGTCCTCCTGTATAACAGATTAGTACTATATCATGAAAAGCATACGGATTGCCTTGCTGCTTCGCAGCTTCATCCTTTGCTTGTCATTACATGCTCTTTGACTTCGCGGTGCAGGCCTGCATAGCCTCGATGACGGCGGAGCGGAATCCCTTCTCCTCGAGTACGCGGACGGCTGCGATCGTCGTTCCGGCCGGGGAGCAGACCATATCCTTCAGCTCGCCCGGATGCTTTCCGGTCTCCAGGACCATCTTGGCGCTGCCAAGCACAGCCTGGGCGGCAAACTGATAAGCCTGCGGTCTGGGCATGCCATCCATGACGGCGGCATCCGCCATCGCCTCGATAAACATAAAGACATAGGCCGGGGAGCTGCCGCTGACGCTGGTCACACAGTCCATCAGACGCTCCGGTACCTGCTCGACACGGCTGAAGCTGCGCAGCAGACTAAGAGCGGTCTCCTTCTCCTCTTCATTCAGAAGCTCGCCTACGACAGCCGCTGTCATGCCCTCTCCTACCATCGCGGGCGTATTCGGCATCGTGCGGACCAGCTTGATCTTGCGTCCGAACTGCTCATACAGCCAGGCAAGCGTCTTGCCGGGGGCGATCGTGATCACGATCTTCGTATCGTCGATGATATCCTTGACATCCGCGATGACATCCGGATAAAACTGAGGCTTTACCGCCAGGAAAAGAACGTCTGCGTACCTTGCGACCTCCTGATTGGAAGAAAGTCCCGTGATGCCCATCGTCTTGACACGGTCAGCAAGCTTTGCCGCATCCACATCGGAAGAAAGGATGTCCTCCGGCTTTGCCAGACCCTTTCCGATAATTCCGCTCATGATGGCTCCTGCCATATTTCCGCAGCCTAAAAATCCGATTCTCATAGTGTCTTTATTTCCTCCTCTGCCTCTGCGCGATATTCCTCCAGCTCCTCCGTGCCCGGATACGGCAGATCATCTGTCGTGCTCAGTCCGAAATTCCGCAGAAAATTTTCAGTCGTACCGAACAGAATAGGTCTGCCCGGTGCATTCAGTCTCCCGCACTCCTCAATCAGCTCATATTCCAGCAGCCGGTTGATCACATAGTCGCAGCTCACGCCTCGGATCTTCTCGATCTCAAGCCTCGTGACGGGCTGTTTGTAGGCTACGATGGAGAGAACCTCCAGTGCGGCAGGCGACAATGTATGCCGGCGCGGCCGGGACGCGACGCGGATCAGGTTCTGATAATACTCCCGCCGGGTCGTCATCTGGTATCGATCCTCCATCCGGATGATCGCTACCCCTCTGTGGCCGGCATCGTACTCCTCAGCCAGTTCCTTTACGATCTTCTCCGCCTCTGCGGGCTCGCACTCGATGGCGGCGGCCAGATCGTCTAGCGCCACAGACCCGCCCATCGCAAAGAGGACGGCCTCCAGCGCTGCTTTTGCTTCCTGTATTTCCATCCGGTTAAAACTCCATTTCCATGGCCTTTTCCAGGTCCTCTGCCGAAATCTGATCCTCCGCGGTTCTCTCGATCAGGATCTCGCCGTCGACCTCCTCCTGCATCGCACGTACCTGTCCCATTTTCATGAGCTCCAATACCGCCAGGAATGTGACGATCAGCTCCGTCCTCGTGGCCTGCCTCTCCAGCAGCTCCCGGAAGGAGAAATTTCTCTTCCGTCCGGCTAAGGAAAGGATGCTCCTGACCTTGTCCGATACGCGGAAGGGCTCCTTGCGGATCGTACCGAAGGTGCTGCGGACCGGGTCGATGCGCTCCGTCTGTCTCTCCATCACCTGCCGGAAGATCCCCTCCAGCTTCTGAAGTGTAAGCCCGGAGAGCAGTTTTTGCAAGTCCACCGGCTCCTCATAGGCCGTAACCTCCGGCGGGAGGCTCTCACTGCGGAAAAAGCTCTGCGCAGCCGTGGCTTCCTGCTCCGCAAGCTCCTCGGAAAGCCGCAGAAACATCTTATGCTGCATCAGCCGCTCTACCAGCTCTGCTCTGGGGTCCTCCACCTCGCCGCTTTCTTCCTTTTCCACCGGAAGCAGCATCCGCGACTTGATCTCGAGCAGCGTCGCCGCCATCACGAGGAAATCGCTCATGAGGTTCATATCTTCCGTTTCCATCTGCCCGATGTACTCCAGATACTGGTCTGTGATCAGGGAAATCGGAATATCCAGGATATCAACCTTATTTTTGTCGATCAGATGCAGCAGCAGATCGAGCGGGCCTTCAAACGATTCGAGTTTAAAGGATAATTCCATATTCCCTCCTGCAACTTACGCGTTACTATAGCACATGTTTTTTCCGAGTTCAATAAAACTCTAAATGTATCTATTTGGAATCAATCCCATATAGATATCAGCCTCTATACTTCAAAGATCTCCGACATATGATCCCGGCTGGCCACCTGGATGTCGAAATCCTTACCCTTGTACTCGCCAAATCCGAGGTCAATCTCCAGCCGGACGGCCTCGTAGGCCAGGTCGGGGAAATTATTTTCCTTGCTGATATGCCCGAGCAGGATATGCTTCAGATCATCATGCAGAATCTCCGTCAGAAGCCGTCCCGCCGTCTCATTGGAAAGGTGCCCCTTGTCTCCTGCGATACGCCTTTTCAGATAGTAGGGATAAGGGCCGCTCTCAAGCATGTGGATATCGTGATTGCTCTCTAAGAGCAGGGCGTCCAGATGCTGCAGGTGCTCGACCGTATAGGGGCTGTAATACCCCATATCCGTCGCGACCGCCACGGCCTTTTTCCCGCTCGTCACCCGGTAGGCGACCGGATTGGCCGCGTCGTGGGAGATCGAAAAGGCCTGGATCTTCAGGCTTCCGACCTCATTCACCTCGTCCGGAAGGATCGGGTGCAGGAAATCCTCCGAAGGGATGCCTGCCAGATACGGCCGGATCCTGTCCAGCGTCTCCTTGGTCGCGTAGACCGGCACCGGGTGCTTTTTCAGAAACATGGCCAGCCCGGAAATATGGTCGGAATGCTCATGCGTGATGCAGATCCCGCTTAAGTCCGTGGCATTCAGTCCGAGCTCCTTTAAGCCGCCCTCGATCCGTCGGTTGGATATCCCTGCGTCGATGATGATATGTGTATTGTCGTCTCCGGCATAAACGCAGTTACCACTGCTTCCACTGGCAATGCTTGCGAATCGCATCCGCCGTCTCCTCCCATGCTCCACTGTTTTCAATGACCACGTCCGCGGCCTTATAAAATTCCTCATCGGAAAGCTGGCTCGCCATGATTTCCTCCGCCCGCACCCGGCTGTAGCCGCGCGAGTCCATCAGTCTCTGAATGCGGACCTCCTTCTCGGTATGGACATACCAGATCTCATCGAGGACATCCTGATATCCCGACTCGAGTAAAAGCGCCGCTTCCAGGACAAAGAGCCTGACACCGCTTTCCTCGGCCGCCTGCATCCGGCGGAGGATCTCCTCATGGACAGCCGGATGCACGATCGCATTCAGCTTCTGTCTGGCCTCCTCATCCGAAAAGACGATCGAGGCGAGTGCCGGACGGAAGATGCGCCCGTCCGGATCCAGGATCCCGGAGCCGAACGTTTCCACGATCCGCTCG
>CAMOGO010000164.1 GCA_946614075.1 uncultured Lachnospiraceae bacterium
CTGTCACAGCGATGTCGATATAGGCAGATTCGATAGGCTCCCAGGCGGTCACCTTCTCATGACGCTCCACCTCGGATCCGTCCATGAATACAGAGATGTCAAACCCATCTTCGGCATTTGCCACAGAGACGACCTGAAGCTTATTGCCGCGGGTTCCGGCATACTTCGCTGTCAGCGTGACCTTGTTGGTGCAAACCTTTACGCTTGCTTTGCTGCCGCCGCCGCAGATCATGACATAGACTTCTGTCGCACGCTGGAACATGAGGTTGATCATGCGCATGAACTCATTGTCATCATAGATAGATCTGCCGAAGAGCGCCTGTGCGGCGTCCGGAGAATCCGCCGTAAGGTGGATCCACTGGCTCCTGGGGCCGTAATCATAGCCCACAAGCGGGATCATGCCAACGCCCTCAGTAACGCCGACAGCGGTAGGCTGCCTGCCGTTCAGGACATTGACGTATACGCCAGGCCTTACCTTGGGCTGGCTCAGTTTAAAAGTACCTCCTGCCATTATTTGGCCTCCTTTCCAAGCCAGTCATTGATCCTGGCTTTCGCATCTTTGATGCTCATTTCTGTTTCCTTGCACCCATAGAACGCTCCGTCAAAAGTGCTTGACGTCACACCGAACAGCGAAATGCTGTTCTCCCGGAGCTTTTCGACCAGGAACTTGGGGTCCTGATCCACGGCCGGCGCGGTCTGCTCTTTCGTTTCTGCGATTACAGGTTTTCCATTGCCTTTTTCAGACATTCCTTCTGCTCCTCCTCTTCTTTTCTCTGCTCCTCCGTAGCTGCATACCACGCATCATACAAAGCGCCTGCCGGTATCAGTCCGGAGATGTAGTATTTGACGGCCAGGCTGCCTTTTTCCCTGGCCATCTCAAAATAGTCCCGGATGATAAAGGACATGCGGACGATCCTGTTTTCCTGTTTGCGGACATTCGGTTCACTGACGCGGACTTTTGAACCACTCAATGTCCCATCCCGATTCATAATGTCGATTGCGCACCCATCGGCGAGGATGCAGTCACGGACATAGTCCGCATACCCGAAAGCCTCCCATTCCGTTGATGCCGCAAACCAGCACTCCATGGTGATATCCGTCCTCCATGAGGACAGTGTGGCCTTGCGACTTTCCGTCCTGGGGACAGGAAAGTACATGGAAGGCACTACGAAGTTTTCCGGCAACTCATCAAAATATGGTGCCGCATCAATGCCGGCATGATTCTGGATATACCGGACAGCTGATGCCAGGCATACCTGCAGCTTTGAGATATCCATAAGTGCCTCCTAAAGATATTGTGCAAACCAGGCGTCGAACGCTGTCTGGATTGTTGCGCCCCAGTATCCAGTGAATGCCTCAACAGCCTTGTCGAAGAAATGTGAGCCTTCCACATGGGATGCTTTCAGTACCATGCCGGTGCTGGCCCCAGGTACATACCGGAAAACCCCATTTCCGTTAAACACTCCGGGAATGAACCTTCCCGGTTTCTGTCTGTGGCCATCATTGACCCATTTGGCGTACTCGACATTGGTGCCGATCTGCAATGTCAGAGCGCCCATATCGAGGTTCCATATCCCGTTTCCTGATCCTTTTGAGAAGGATGAGAGCAGGAGCCTTGTATCTACATTTCCAGCTGACATGATTGCATCCTGAACAATATTCAAGAAATCTTCCCCTTCATCCTGCAGGACTTGCGCAGCAAACGGTTTGAGGTCCGTAGCCGCTCTCTCCAGCTTCTGAGCAAACAGGTCAAGGCCGGCGGTGTCGATCATATGGCTCCTTTCACGCCGTCCTCCCGGTACAGCGTCACGATGATATGGTGGTTATGTGCTACTGTTCTGGGGATACCGGCGCGATACCTGAGCCCATCTTCATGGCTGAGAACAATATCGTTTTCCCGGATATCCGTGCCGATCTCTATAGAGCACTTTATCTGGCCCTCAACGGACGTCTCCGGTTCATTTTGAACCAGCCTCGTCAGGTCGTTCTGCCTGATATGGAAATGGCACCTCACATCCTTTTCGCTCGGTTCTTCCTCCGGGACAAGGTGCTGTGCTGCTTTAATGCCAAATGCTCCTGTCTCACCAGCATCCACCAGATGGTAGATATCGCATCGATGGTTGAGAAAATCCTCCCAGGCCATCGCGGTACCTCCTTTCTCAGATTGCCATCATCCGCAGATTGACGTTTCCCTTTTCCGAAATCACATAGTCGGACAGGAGCTCGTCAATATCCAGGGCAGACATGTCGATGTCTGATGCCTCCGCGGCTTCATAGGCGTAATCGTCAAATGTTTCGCTCTTCTTCTGCACTGCCGATTTCCTTGCCACGTTGAAAGCGTAGGCCTCTGCCAAGAGGATGACGGCGAGTTTCACCTGGTCCGGGATCACCGGATAGATCTCCTCGCCGTCACTATTCTTCTGGTCAAAGCGGTTGTGTGTCATGGAGATGACCTTTGTTTCCGCACGGAAAATGTCCATTGCGAGCTTCGAATCATCCCTGCTCTGCACTTCCTTGTGGTCTGTGTAGCTTCTTACATCACTCGGCAGCACCCATGGGCGCGCCGCCATCCGTATGTCCTCCTCAGGACTCCGGAACGCTGGCCGCGAAGAGATAGATGTCTGCCGCGCCTGCGGTCGCCGTCGTCCCGGTCTCCGTGAATTTTGCTTTCACCTTGTCGCCCTTTTTCAGCTTGACGAAGGTGTTCTTGGTGTAGGCGCCCTTGGTTCCTTCCGTAACGTCGGAAGAACCGAGAAGGTCATTGACGTCGCTGTTGGCGCCAACGGTCAGGACATTGGTGGTCCCCGCATTAAATGCGGTCGTCACTTCTGCGACAGCGCCCGTGATGATCATGTCCTGCGGAGCCTCGAAAATCTCGACGCCGCTGGACGCCCCCGTCGTATCGAATTTGATCGTGCCGGCATAGAACAGATTCGTAAGCCCGCACTTCCCGAAATCATATGCAGTTACTTTCATCCTGCTTTCCTCCTGTATTTCTTTTTCCTGATTTACTCTCCGCGAAGGGAAGCGCGAACTTCTGCAGCGTGCGCCTCTGCTGCACGGATCGTCTCAAGAATCTCATCCTTCTTCTTTGCCCCACCGAGGTCGATGCCGTTCAGCTGGGCGTATGCTTTCAGGTCAGACACACTCATGTCTTCCAGGCCGTCAGACTCCGTCTCCTCCAGGCCATTTTCTTCATCCGGAGTCATGGTAACAGATGCGGGATCACCTCCTTCCGGCTGGTCGGTATCGGGCTCGCTTTCAATTTCCTCAAAATAGCCACTTGCCATAGCAGCCTCATATGCCCTTCCACCCTCGACAAAGACGTCGGGATGTTCTTTGGTTGCATGAACTGCGCCCCTGTAGGACGCACCCATAATCAGCTTCAGATGATGCATGCGCTTCTCTCCTTTCTTGCCAAAATGGCCTTGCTTCCCCCGGCTTATGCTCCAAGAGCAGTATATGCAGGCAGGCCTTTGATGATGGCCGTGGCTTCGATCTCCTCGATCAAAGTATCAAGGTCAAAGTGCACGACGTAGAACCTCTTGTCCTGATAGATGGCATCCTTGGAGGCGGCATCCTTTCGGACTTTTACGGTGTAGGTGTTGACCTCCACAATGTTCATAGGGTCGATCAGGAGCACAACATCGTCTGCCATTCCGGGGACCTGCATGGAAGGGATGGCGACGGGGCTCTTGTACAGTGCCTCGGGAACAACGCCGCCATTATTGATGACCTTATTCAGCAGGAAAAGCTCCCACATCTGTGCTCTTGTCGGAGACATCAGCCAGCGAAGCCGGCCGTTGTTGAATCTGTTGGGAACAGCCGCCACAGCCAGATAGAAGATCTCCAGTTCCATGTCGGTTGTCCCGGAGGCGTCGATCACATGTCCACCGGTGCTGACCTGCTTGATGACGCCGGTGTCGAGTTTCAGGAAGTCGTAATCGGGATCGGTAGAGGGTGTAGCCTCGTCACCGTTGATAAGCAGATCCTCAGTATCAACGCCGATCTGCTTCGTGAACAGGTCGGTGATGATCTTGTCCATGTTCTCACCCTCGATATTCTCACGCAGGGATTCCTCTGTAATCTCCCAGGGCAGCCGCACGGGATTGCAGCTGTAAGAGATGGATCCGAAGGTGGGCTTTGCCCTGTAGCCATCATCGGTATTCTCTACCTTCCGGCGCAGCAGTCTCTTGCCGACGCCGATCTTATCGATCTCACCTTTCCTCTCTCTGCGCATCACGTGACGGATAGAGCCCATCAGAGGCGTCGCGTCGAAGGTCTGGCGAAGGAACCTGCTCGCCTGGCCATCGTTCAGCAGGCCGCTGGTGACGCCCGCTGTAGTCAGCGTATC
>CAMOGO010000165.1 GCA_946614075.1 uncultured Lachnospiraceae bacterium
GTCGTTCAGTACTGCTTATTGCTCAAAAAATTTACGAAAAACAAGGACAAAAATTTCAACTCGCTTGGTGACTGGGTCGGGCTTACGCCCTTCCCGTCACCTGGCGCTCAAACACTGGAAATTTTTGTCCTATCGTAAATTTTTCTGCGCAATGCAGTACTAGAACTCCTCACAAATCGCAGCAGACATGACACAGGCTCCGCTTGCTTGCAGTATTCAATTTGGATCGGAGCCCACGCCTGACGGCCCGTTTGCTGCAACGCCGGCCGGGAGTAGCGGGGCGGTGGCTTAGCCGCTGCTAGGCGACCGCCTCGGTGCGATGGTGTAACGGCCCATCCAGCTTAACCTCGGTGCGATGCCACAGATGACCGCAGGGCCCACGGTGTGAAGCCCAGGCCCACCACGAGCTGATCCATGCGAAAGATGTCAAGAAGCATAAAGAAGCCATGGTCATATCGGGCTGCGATTTGTGAGGAGGCCTTGGATCTGCTTTCGAGTAAAAAAAACGATAGGATCAAAATTCCGCTTGTCTGAGCGCCAGGTGACGGGAAGGGCTTTAGCCCGACCCAGTCACCAAGCGAGTTTGGAATTTTGATCCTTGTTTATCGTTTTTTTTGCGAGTATTAGCAGATCCGGCCGACGAAACGCTAGCAGCACGATAGACCATGGCTTCGTATGCTCTTGACATCTTAGCTATAAACCCTATTGGTGGGCCTGGGGCTTCATAAGGTGGGCCCTATTGCCAACCGGGCTGGCCAGTGGTTAGGCTTCCCAGAGGAAGCTCATGAAGCCGGGGATTTGCTTGCTCCAGTCGGCTTCGCAGTGGTTGCCGCCGATCTGGCAGAAGAGCTCCACGGTGGCGCCTTTGGCTTCGAGTTTGTTGGCAGCGCCTTTGTTGCCGCGGTAGGTGGTGCTGGTGCGGTCATCGATGGTTGCGTCCTTGATTCCCTTGGCTTCCATGGTGCCCCAGGAGAGGAAGACGCGGGTGTCCGGGCTGATGTCGCAGGCCTGGATATCCTTCATGACAGGCTGGCTGCAGAAATCGATCGCAGAGGAGACACAGGCTGCCTTGGAGAACATCTGATTGTAACGGACGACTCCGAAAAGTGCCATCAGGCCGCCGAGGCTGGATCCGCCGATACCGGTGCACTCGCGGAAGGGGATGGTGCGGTAGTCAGCGTCGATCATGGGCTTGATCTCGTCGAGGATCCACTTCATGGTTGCGTCGCCCAGGGCTTCGTAGCCTGCGAAGAAGCCGGTCTTGCGGGGATAGGGGAGGTACTCGCTCAGGCGCTCGCCTTCCCCGTGGCCGCACTCGATGCCGACGAGGATCATCTGCTTGTTCCAGTTCTTCAGGAAGTCCGCAAAGCCCCAGCAGGTGCCGAAGGTTGCATCCTGATCGCTGAAAAGATTGTGACCGTCAAAGAAATACATGACAGGATAGCGTTCTGTGGACTGATCGTAATGGTCAGGAAGCCAAATGTGAAGAGTCCTCTCTTTGCCGGTGGGTGTATAGTTTACATTTTTCTTGATTACCATTTCTAAATTCCCAAATTCCTTTCTGCCGACTGCGGGAGTTCCCGCAAGGCCCTTGTTTTGCCGCTTTTTCACTATCAATATAGTATATAGAGGGACTTCCATTATTATACACATCCTGTCAAGCCTTTCTATTCACATTTGGCTGAATTTATCGGCCTTTTCCGTCTGCATTAGGGCAAAATTGAATACAAAATGCAAGATCAGCAGGATACACTGCTGCCGTTTTTTATACAGTGTCATGAAAGGTTTGGATTCTTTGTTTGATTATGGTAAACTGAAAAAAGATCATTCAGGTGGGTACTGGCCGGATGATGAGTTGGTGGATGGTGAAACTGTCTGTCGGATATACCGTGGTTTGAGAATGGATGCTTTGTGTTTAAAGGATGCTTTGTGTTTGATGGATGCTTTGCATTTTACGGAGGATTTGGGATGAAAAACGGGCTTCGCCGGGTGACGGCGTTTTTGATGGCGGTCTGTCTTTTGGTGCTTCTTGTTCCGCAGGAGGCGCAGGCTGGTTTTCTGCCGTCGATCCTGACTCAGAAGAATTATACCGTGATGGTCTATATGTGCGGTTCGAACCTGGAGAGTGAGGGTGGCTGTGCGACTTATGATATCGCGGAGATGGCTTTTTCCGGGGTGGATTTTTCGAGGAATAATATCCTCGTCTACACGGGCGGCAGCAGCCAGTGGCAGCTGGACCTGCCGAATGACAAAAACAGTGTGATACGCCTGGAAGAGGATGGAAGTTACATTGTCGAGGCGGAGACGGACACGGCGGAGAATATGGGTGAGCCGGAGACGCTGACGGAGTTCCTGGAATTTGCCGTGGAGGAGTTTCCGGCCGAGCATTATGCGCTGGTGCTTTGGGATCATGGCACCGGGCCGGTGTTTGGCTTTGGCGATGATGAGCTGTTTGATTATGATGGACTGCTTCTTCCGGAGTGGGTTGAGGCTTTGGAGGAGTCTCCCTTTGGACCGGATTTCAAGCTGGACTGGATCGGTTTTGATGCATGCCTGATGGCGACGCAGGAGGTGGCGGCGTCCTTGGCGGATTATGCGGATTATCTGGTGGCTTCGCAGGAGACGGAGCCGGGTGACGGCTGGGACTATTCTTTCCTGTCGAAGCTGAATGAGACGTCCGATGCCAAGGAGATTACGACCGCGATCGTCGATACCTATGGAGCTTATTTTGAGGAGAATGCGACGCATTATTATCATCCGGAGGTGACGCTTTCCAGTCTCGACCTGTCTGTGACGGAAGAGATGAAAGCTGCGATGGATGGGCTGTTTGGCGCGATGGAGGGTGGTCTGGACCGTGGGCAGTATGCTACCTACGCGAAGCTGAGGGATGAGACCAAGTGCTATGGTCTTTCTTCGACCGGCGGCAAGGATGAGAGCCTGGATCTGGTCGACCTGGGTGACCTGGCGCGGCGGCTTTTGGAGCTTTATCCGCAGGAGGCGCAGGCGGTGCTTGACGCCGTGGATAAGATCGTCGTCAGCGAGACCTCGAATATCCGGTATTCGAGCGGTATTTCCCTGTATTATCCCTACCATAATAAACCCTACTATGAGGAGGCAGCCCGGTTTCTTGCTGCGGACATCGAGTCGTCGGAGGGGTATCTGAGTTATCTGGACCGGTTTACGGAGATCTGGATTTACGGAGAGCCGGAGAGTCATGGCATTGCCTGGTTTTCCGGGGATACCCAGACGACCGATGAGGGCCTGACCCTGCAGCTTTCGGAAGGTGAGCTTTCCCAGCTTTCCTCCGCTTACTACAATATCCTGCAGGAGACGGATCCGGGTGTATATACCGCGGTCCTCGGCGGCTGCCAGATTGTGCCGGATGCAAACGGCGTGCTTCATGTCCCGCTGGAGCAGGAGCTTTTTGAGCTGGAGACGGATGTGGAGGATATCCTGACGGTCTGGCCGGTGGTCCAGCTTGAGACCGATGGCGTGACGTTCTCGTATCAGACGGTGAATGGCTTGCTCCTCAGCTCGGCGGAGTATTTCCCGATGGGTGGGTACGAGCATGTCAACATCAACCTGTCGGTGACGGCGGGTGAGGATGAGGTCGTGATCACCAGCGTGGAGTACGAGAGCGAGGGTGCCATCCACACGGGTAAAAATACGGTCGACGTTGATAATTGGGACTATGTCGGTTTCCTGAGCCTTCGCTATCTGCCGACCTACGATGAAGATCATAACCTCTTACCGTTCAGGGAGTGGGAGGATGATGGGACGCTGTTCCTCGACAGTGTGCCGATCCTGGACAGCTTCCAGTTTGTGAAAAAGGACCTGGCCCAGGAGGATGGTCACTATGTCTGCCAGATCGTCTTCACCGATGTCAACGGAAATGCCCATGCTTCGGAGCTGATGGAGTTCCAGAATGACCAGCCGCAGACGTATCACGACATCACGCAGGCCTTTGGAAACGGAACCCTGACGAGCCGGATCTATGACGATCATGCCGAGATCCTGAACTACGAGAGTAAGCCGCGAAAAGGGGCCAATCCGGCAGGTGAAGAGGACGGCGAATATGAAGGCGTGGAGGATCGGACCGTCACTCTGATCTATGGAAGTGAAACGGGCTCGGCATCCTCGGCGTCCGGTCTGATCACCGGAGCCGGACCTTTCACCGGCACGACGCAGCCGGGAGCGGCGCCTTCGGGCACTGAGCAGCCTGCTTCGGGCAGTGAGCAGTCGGGCACGGCGTCTCCCGATGCCGTATCGTCTTCCGATGCCGGGGCGTCTTCCGGGACTTCTTCCGGTGGTTTTGCCGCGGGCATTCTGGCTGCGGGGCT
>CAMOGO010000166.1 GCA_946614075.1 uncultured Lachnospiraceae bacterium
GCCGGCCGGAAATTCTCGGGGCTGCTTAGCTTCGTGATCTTCCTGCTCGTCGATGAAGGCCTGACACGGCTGATCCGCCTGGTCCGCGATCTGGCAGGCAACGGAACCTTCGTCTGGGATATGGCCATCTACACGGCATGTGCCTTGGTCCTGACCATTGTCGTCTACATCGTCACCGGCTGGATCATGGAGAAAAAACTGAGCGTATAAGGAAGATAGTGGTGACGGGAAGCCAGTGTACGGTTCTCTGCCTGGGAAGCCAGTGGACGGTTCTCTGCCTGGGAAGACAGAGAACCATCCCCTGGCTTCCCTTTTTGTATTTCTCATGCATTTTTTCAGGAAGGATTTGACAAAAGACGGGAAAAATGTGAATATATATTAATCTCTGGCCTTGCGCATGGGAAAACGAGTAGAGGAGGCTTTAGACATGAATGGTGCACAGGCAATGGTAAAATGCATTGAGGAAGAGGGCATCAGCAGAGTTTTCGGATATCCCGGAGTGGCAATCGCTCCGTTTTACGATGCTTTATATGACAGTCAGCAGATCGAGCATATCCTGTCCCGGCAGGAGCAGAATGCCGGCCACGAGGCGAGCGGCTATGCGCGTATCTCCAGGAAGGCAGGGGTCTGCGTGACCTCATCCGGCCCCGGAGCGACCAACCTGATCACGGCGCTGGCGACCGCGTATGCGGACAGTATCCCGATCGTGGCGATCACCGGACAGGTGGATTCGAGTCTTTTGGGACGTGACGTGTTCCAGGAGGCTGACATGCGAGGTGCGACAAAGTCCTTTGTCAAGAACAGCTACCTCGTGAAAAATGCGGAGGATATTCCGCGGATCATGAAGGAGGCCTTTTACGTGGCGACGACCGGCCGCCAAGGCCCGGTCCTGATCGATGTGCCGGTCGATGTTCAGAAGCAGGAGCTTAAAAAACCCTTTGAATATCCGTCCGAGGTGACGATGCGCGGCTACAAGCCGAGCACCAAGGGCAATCAGCAGCAGATGGCAAAGGTCATCGCGGCGATCAATGAATCCGAGCACCCGCTTGTCGTCGCAGGCGGCGGCGTCATCTTAGGAGACGGTGAGGGTGTCGTGCGGGCATTCTGCGAGAAATTCGGGATCCCGCTGGTCCACACCATGATGGGCATCGGCGTTCTGCCCAAGGCACATCCTCTTTATTTTGGCATGCTGGGAAACAATGGCAAGCCGTATGCCAACAGGGCTGTCGCCAATGCAGACCTGCTGATCATCGTCGGCGCCCGTATCGCGG
Organism: uncultured Lachnospiraceae bacterium; assembly: GCA_946614075.1. Next base: position 1,272 of record CAMOGO010000166.1, read on the forward strand.
ACCGCGCCGTGCCGCGCCCGCAGAATCTGGAGCGCTCGCTGCGCGTGATCCACATCGACATCGACTCCGCTGAGATCGGCAAAAACCTCGGCCCGACCCTGCCGCTGGTCGGTGATGTGAAAAATATTTTCGAGGCCCTGTGCGAGGCAGATATCGAGCTGGAGACCTCGGAGTGGCTTCAGGAGCTTGAGCAGATCAAGAAAAGTACGGTCGACCGCAGACAGTGGAGTGACAAGCTGGTCAATCCGATGCTGCTGGTGCAGACCCTTTCCGAGAAGATGGACGACGACGCGATCTACGTCGCGGATGTCGGCCAGAACCAGCTGTGGTCCGCGGACAACTATGTCATGAAGAATGGGCGTTTCCTGACGACGGGCGGCATGGGCACGATGGGCTATTCCATCCCGGCCGCGATCGGCGCGAAGATTTACGCCCCGGAGAAGCAGGTCGTCGCGGTCTGCGGAGACGGCTCCTTCCAGATGACGATGAACGAGCTCGCGACGGCAGCGGTCAATCACGTCCCGGTCAAGGTCCTGATCATGAGAAATCATTACCTCGGCCTGGTCCGCGAGCATCAGCACAAGGTCTGGAACGACCGTTTTTCCGGCGTCCGCCTGTTTGACTGGCCTCGCTTTGACAAGATCGCCGAAGCCTACGGGATGGACTATGTAGAGTGCAGCGACAATGAAAGCCTGCCGGAGAAGATCGAGCAGTTCCTCTCCTGGAATGACGGCTGCATCATGGTCTGCAACATCGACGAGAGCAACATGACGGTATAGGAGGGCAGTATGAAGGGTATTTTTTCCGTATTGGTAGAAAATAAAGATGGTGTTCTCTCCGGCGTTTCCGGCCTTTTTGCCCGCCGCGGCTTCAACATCGACAGCCTGGCCGTGGGAGAGACCGAGCAGCACGACGTGTCCAGCATGACGATCGTCTCCACCGGCGACCAGCGGACGATCGACCAGATTGAGAAGCAGCTGAATAAGCAGGTCGACGTCATCAAGGTCCGCCGCCTCGAGGAAATGCGTGCGGTCAAGCTCGAGATGATGCTGATCCGTGTGAATTATACCACGGCAAACCGCGCCTCCCTGATCGAGGTCTGCAGCGTCATGGGAGCGAAAATCATGCATCTTAGCCCTAAGAGCATGGTGATCGAGATCCACGCCGAGCCCGAGACCGTGCAGGAGTTTATCGAGCTCGTGCGTCCGTACGGGATTGTCGAGGTGCAGCGCACCGGAACCATCGCGATGACGAAGTAAACAGCCAAGACAGGGCAAGACAGGGGCCCCTGTGTTCCCTTGCTAAATAAGGGCTTGCCTTTCTGCGAGGACGGTGCTATACTGTCTCTTAAGCTTATAGCAAAACGACTAAGGCGATGAAGGAAACAAGTACCTTCCGCAAAGCAGCTTTCAGAGAGCATCCGGATGGTGTGAGGATGCAGGTGCGGCGGTTGGGAATACGTTCCGGAGCTGCCTCCTGAAACCGCTAATTTTACGGCGCGTAGGGAAGGACGGGAGCGCCCGATAACGCGCTGGTGTGTGATGGCACACGAGGAGGAGTACTTCGTGAGGAGTGCTTGAATAAGAGGTGGTACCGCGTTCATTCGCCCTCTGTTCCGATAGGAGCAGGGGGCGTTCGTATTTGTATGGCCTGCCATTTCTTAACCATCAAAAAATATCAATATTTCATAGAAGAGAGGAAGGAAAAATGGGTATTTACGAGGAACTGCAGGCAAGAGGACTGATCGCGCAGGTTACGGATGAAGCGGAGATCCGCGAGCTGATCAACAATGGCGGCGCGAAGTTTTACATTGGATTTGATCCGACCGCGGATTCACTGCATGTCGGACATTTCATGGCTCTTTGCCTGATGAAGAGACTGCAGATGGCAGGCAACAAGCCGATCGTCCTGCTTGGCGGCGGCACTGGAATGGTTGGCGATCCGTCCGGCCGTACCGACATGCGCCAGATGATGACCAAGGAGACCATCGATCACAACTGCGAGTGCTTCAAAAAGCAGATGGAGCGCTTCATCGAGTTTGGCGAGGACAAGGCGATCTGCGTCAACAACGCGGACTGGCTGATGGATCTGAACTATGTCCAGCTGCTGCGTGAGGTTGGCGTACATTTCTCCGTCAACAACATGCTGCGTGCGGAGTGCTACAAGAACCGTATGGAGAAGGGCCTTAGCTTCTTCGAATTCAACTACATGATCATGCAGTCCTATGATTTCTGGTACCTGCATGAGCACGTTGGCTGCAATATGCAGTTTGGCGGCAACGATCAGTGGTCCAACATGCTGGCCGGCACCGAGCTGATCCGCAAGAAGACAGGTGACGATGCCTACGCGATGACCATCACCCTGCTTTTGAACAGCGAGGGCAAGAAGATGGGCAAGACCGCTAAGGGTGCTGTCTGGCTGGATCCGAACAAGACGACTCCGTTTGAGTTCTATCAGTACTGGAGAAACATCGACGATGCCGATGTCATGAAGTGTATCCGCATGCTGACCTTCCTGCCTCTTGAGACGATCGATGAGATGGATAAGTGGGATGACAGCCGGATCAATGAGAAGAAGGAAGTCCTGGCTCACGAGCTGACGACGCTGGTCCACGGTGAGGAAGAATGCGCGAAGGCAGAGCAGGCAACAAAGGCCCTGTTTGGCGGCGGCGATGACGACTCCAACATGCCTACCACGACCTTCGCAGAGGGCGATGTCCCGGCTGAGGGCTTTGGCATCATGGATCTCATGGTAGCGTGCAAGCTGGCTCCGACCAAGAGCGAGGCGAGACGTCTGGTCACGCAGGGCGGTGTTTCCGTCAACGGCGAGGTCGTCCCGGGCATCGACTATGTGGTTTCCAAGGAAGCCCTGGCCAATGGAGTCAAGATCCGCAAGGGTAAGAAGGTTTATCACAAAGCGATGATTGGCTGAGATTAAAAAATGACCGCCCGCAGAAAAAACTGCGGGCGGTTATTTCGATTGATTACATCTTCCTACTTCCGGAACTGCTCCTGGAGATAGTAGTAGCCGTTTTCTTCCCA
>CAMOGO010000167.1 GCA_946614075.1 uncultured Lachnospiraceae bacterium
TCTGCAAAAAGCACGGCATCGATCTTCCCTTCTCCGCTGACAGCAGCTACAGCCGCGACCGCAACCTCTGGCACATCAGCCACGAAGGCCTTGAGCTCGAGGATCCCGCTGTAATGCCCAATTACGATCACCTTCTGGTCCTTAGCAAAACACCCATGAAGGCTCCCGATAAGATCACCTACGTGACCATGACTTTCGAGCAGGGCGTTCCCAAGACCATCAACGGCGAGGCAATGAAGGTCGCTGACATCATCCGGGGGCTCAACAAGCTCGGCGGCGAGAACGGCATCGGCATCATCGACATCGTCGAGAACCGCGTCGTCGGCATGAAGTCCCGCGGCGTCTATGAGACCCCCGGCGGAACCATCCTCATGGAGGCTCATATGCAGCTCGAGGAGCTGATCCTCGACAAGGATACCCTGAATGCCAAGAAGGACATCGCCAACAAGATGGCAGACGTCGTCTACTCCGCAAAGTGGTTCACTCCTCTGTGCGACGCTCTGAAGGCCTTCGTCGAGTCCACTCAGGAATATGTCACCGGCGAGATCAAGATGAAGCTCTACAAGGGCAACATCATCTTCCAGGGCATGACCTCTCCGTACAGCATGTACAATGAGAGCATCGCTTCCTTCACCACCGGCGACCTGTACAATCATCACGATGCTGAGGGCTTCATCACCCTCTATGGACTGCCGCTCAAGGTCCGCGCCATGAAGATGGCTGAGGTCAAGAAGGCAGAGGCATCCAAATAATCGCTCCTAATGCTTAAACGCATTTAAAGAAGGAGGCGGCGCTTTTGTTCACACGAAAGCCCGCCTCCTTCCTTATTAACCGAATCCTTATTAACCGAATCCTTATTGTCCGGATCATTATTATCCGGTCTTTCCCGGACATTCTCCTGCACTCCTGTTTTTCATTCCTCATTCTGCCCGTCGCCGTACCAGGCCAGCATCAGGTCCAGAGCCCGCCCATAGCTCTTCACGCCATCCGTCTGCCGGTTCAGCTTCAGGTAGGTGTCATTGACCTTCTCATGCACCTTGCGGACCTCGCCCTCATACTGCTTCCAGAACGCCGTATTCTCGGCCAGATCGGCCATCGCATGGTCTGAGAGCTCACTCCGTATCGCACTCCAGGCGTCCTGATCCTCCTTCAAAAGCGCATTCATCCCATACACATAGGCCATCATCAGCCCACTATAGCGAAACTCCGCGCGATCCGATCCCAGGCACGCTAAAAACGCAATGTAATTCGCCTCATCCTCCCGCATAAACCCGCGCAGATGAGACAGCTCATGACACATGGTACTTGGAATATTGTATGCGGTCACATCCGCATTTACGTTGGCCTCGACCGTAAAGGGCGAATACACGCCGGTGACTCCCTGTACCGAAAGGATCTCGGAAATCAGAATGAGCTTTGGCAGCGGATAATACCCGGCAAGATCCGGATATTCCTCTCCCAGTCTCTCCCTCGCCTCCCGGGCAAGGTCTCTTGCCTCCTCCGGACGCAGCGCAGACGCTTCCGTTCGGTTCAGTTCCTCCACGGTCCATGCACAGAACTCTGCCAATTCCTCCTTCGTATACTTCCCGGCCGTGAGCCCCGCTTTCACGGAAAAAGGGGTCCGCGAATAATTCACTCCGCAATTCGCCGCGTACAAAAAAACCAGAACACCGATCAAGACTACAAGCCTCGTGATCGTCTCCGCCAGAAAAGAAGACACGCACCGCTTTCTCACACTGAGAATGCCGCCGCCGACAAACCACATAAGCAGTGCCAAGATCAGCAGGTAAAGCCCAAGCTCTACCGCAGAAAAAGGAAACAGACCAAAGAACCTTCCGAGTGAACCGACGATCAAAGGATACACCGTTGTGGCATACCACTCTGCAAACCCATCCGTCTCCCGGGCCAAAAGCATCAGCACGGCTGCCGCCGCCAGAAAGACCCCTCCAGCCACCAGCCTTCTCCTATTTCCTTTCGTCTTCCTGTTATCCCCTTTTTGCTGCAGAATCTTTTCGGAAGTCTCCATAATATAGGCAATCCTCTCTAAGCAGGCAACCTGCTTTGATATACAGGCAATTTCTCTCTGTTTTCCCTCGTATTCTTAGCATAACATATTGACAGTATTTCGTGCCAATCCATTTTATCTTTTATGACAAATCACAACAGCGCCTGTTCGATTCTTGAATTATTCCTGTTATTTCGAATTATTTCCGTAATATTTTTTCAAAATCCAAATTCGCAAGCTACGCAGAAAAAAATTTGTTTTTATTGAATGCTTGAAATAAAAAACGATCTGTGCTACTATAACGAAGATTTCGGCTTTTTGATAAAAAAATATTAATCTATTTTGCAATGAGCCAACACCTACTATCTGTGGTCATCCCGCAGTAAACACACACTAGATACATACATAACAGGAGGTTATTTATGGCAACTCATAGAGATAAAATCGTCGTCGTCGGCGCAGGCAATGTCGGTGAAGCTATCGCATACACCCTTATGGTTCGTGCACAGGCAAATGATATCGTCCTGATCGACCTGAATGAGGACCGTGCACAGGGCGCAGCTCTTGATATCGGTCATGGTACCAGCTTCTTCAAGCAGGTATGGGTCCGCAAAGGCGGCTACGATGAGTGCAGCGATGCGAAGCTGATCATCATCACCGCCGGTATCGCAAGAAAGCCCGGACAGACTCGTCTGGATCTGGCTAAGGTCAATATCAACATCGTCAAGTCCGTCACCCGTTCCATCATGGAATATGCTTCCAACCCGCTGATCCTGGTCGTCTCCAACCCGGCTGACATCACCACCATGGCTGTCTGGGCTGAATCCGGACTTCCGGCACGCCGCGTCATCGGTACCGGTACCGCTCTGGATACCGCACGTTTCCGCTACTACCTCAGCTCTCGTCTGCAGGTCAATGTCGAGGATGTCAAGGCTTACATCATCGGCGAGCACGGCGACAGCCAGGTTCCGGTCTACAGCTCCGCTGATATCGCAGGTCTTCCGCTGAAGGATTTCGCAGAGGATGTCGGCGTCCGCATCGATGAGGATGAGATTTTCACCCGCACCAAGAACGGCGGCGCAGAGATCATCAAGCTGAAGGGCGCAACCTTCTATGGCATTGCCATGTGTGTTTCCAACATTGTAGAGTCCATCATGAGAGATGAGAACTCCATCATCCCTGTCTCCCATGTCCTGAGCAAGAATGCAGGACCGTGGGCCGGCGTCGCAGTTTCCCTGCCTTGCCGCCTTGGCTGGGATGGCATCAACCAGACCCTGACGATCCCGATGAACGAGGAAGAGCGCGCCAAGATGGATCACTCCGTCGAAGTGCTGCGTGACTTCGCAAAGGAAGCAGGCGTTCTGTAAATCATATCGTCTTAAGACTTATCATGAATGATCAGAGGGCATCCGAAAGCCACCTTACCTGGTGGCCTGCGGATGCCCTCTTTCTTGACATTTTTCTGTTTTTATGTTAAACCCATTTTACCTGATAAGGAGGTGTTATTTATGTTAGTACCAAGTCTGTTTCAGGACGAGTTTCCCGAGGAGTACGAGGAGATCCTTCCTCAGTACCCTGCACGCCGCCATTCGCCGAATACCAAGGCGATCCCTCTGATGAATGCTGACATCATCGAGTTCCACGACCGCTACCAGATCGAGCTTGAGCTGCCGGGCTATGGCCGTGACGACATCCAGGCAGAGCTTGAGGAGGGCTATCTGACCATTTCCGCTACGAAGAGCCAGAATAATGACGTCATCGAGGAAAACGGCAAATACATCCGCAGAGAGCGTTATTACGGCCGTTACCAGAGGAGCTTCTACGTCGGACGCCGCCTGCGCCAGGAGGACATCAAGGCACGCCTGTTTAATGGCATCCTGATCGTCACGATCCCCAAAAAGGAGCCCGTACCTGAAATCCCTGAGAAACACTACATTCCCATCGAAGAGTAAAGTAAATCTGCAGAAGTAAATCTGACGAAATCGAGTAGGAGGAGGCCTGTCCGACTCCTGCTCGCCGCGCCGGCCGCCCGTTGCCGTCAGGCAACAATTACCTTTGGGCGGTCGTGTGCATAAAAAAGGATCTCCGTTAAGGAGATCCTTTTTTATTCTGCGGACTTATTCATGCCGGCAACCGGAATCGAACCGGTACGAGTGTCGCCACCCGCAGGATTTTAAGTCCTGTGCGTCTGCCTGTTCCGCCATGCCGGCTAAAGAAAAATGGCAATGGACACGCCGCTGCCATTTTTCAAACGACCCGAATGGGGCTCGAACCCACGACCTCCGCCGTGACAGGGCGGCGCTC
>CAMOGO010000168.1 GCA_946614075.1 uncultured Lachnospiraceae bacterium
GCCGGCTTGCCGGAGAGTTTGTGGAGCATGCTCATATCGGAGAGACCATCCACATCGGCCCGGTCGAGATGCCTTACCGCCCGGTCAGCCTGGAGCTTGGCCGTGGTGCTCTGACGCAGTACAACGGAGGTTTCTGCCATATCGCAGGAATCGTCCTTCATATGCTGGTTGGCGCTCTTGACTGCCCTGGCGGCGGCATCGGCGCTTTGGGACCGGCTCACAAATGTACACCGATCAATCAGGCGATTTCGCCGGATGAGGATGGCGTGGTCCGTCCGAAGGTTGAGGCGGTCCACCGTGAGTTTGAGTGGCCTCCGAACCGTCTGGACGGCAAGACCTTCTTCCCGTTCTCGCATGATAATCCGCACATTGCCTACGATGCGATCCTTCATCCGGAGGAGTATTCGCTTGACTATGTGCCGGAGGTCATGATGATCTGGGGCGCAAACCCGCTGCTTCGTGTCTACAACAAGGAGAAGGTAGCGGAAGCTCTGATGAAGATGAAGTTCATCTTCCATATTGCTTACTCGCTGGATGAGCCGTCGTACTTTGCGGATATCGTCCTGCCTGAGTCGGACGCACTGGAGCGCTATGCGGCCGGCACGAGACCGGGCACCCGGATGACGGAGAACGGTCTGATGAAGGCGATCGCGACCATCGCGGCACAGCAGGTCATCGAGCCGGTCTATGATTCCAAGCAGCCCGACGAGATCTTCCTGGAGCTGGCGGACCGCATTGGCATCCTCAAGGGTGAGGGCGGCCTGATGGCGAAGTTCATCCAGGGCAATCTGTCGCCGGTATCCTTCTCCGGTGATTTTGTCCCGGATATCAATACCCGTTACACCCCGAAGGAGATCGCGGATCTGGTGGTCAAGTCGGCTTCCGGCCCGGATGTCAGCATTGACAGCCTGCGCCACACCGAGGAGCTGCCCGCGAAGCTGCTTCCGATGCAGGCGAACTATCCGTACGCGAGCTTCCCGATGGGCCAGACCCGTTACTCGATTTATCACGACTATCTGCTCCGCGAGGGCGAGATGCTGATCGACAACCTGAAGGCGGTCGATGCGAAGCTGCCGGGCGACTGGACGACGGATCTGCTGTCTCAGTACTATCAGCCGGTCGTCAGCTGGTTCCCGAAGAGAAAGGAAATCCCGGCCGAGTACGACCTGTTCGCCTTCAACTGGAAGACGGCACAGCATTCCTTCGGCAATGGCGGCTCTGCGGAGAACCCTTGGCTGATCGACGCGGCGAAGCTGGATCCGTTCCTGCATAAGGTCTGCATCAACAGCAAGACGGCGGCCGAGCGCGGCCTCGCAGATGGCGACATGGTACGGATTGAGTCCTTTGACAGCGGCAAGGCAATCGAAGGTGAGGTGAAGGTGACGGAGACCGTCCACCCGCAGACGATCGGTATCTCCGGTCTCTTTGGACATGTCAGCACCTTCATGAACCCGGACGCTGTCGGCGGCCTGCATTTCAACTCGTTAATGTCGGATTCGGTATGTGACATTGATCCTCTGGGCGGCGGCTTTGACGGCTCCCATCAGGTGAAGGTCACAAAGATTTAAGGAGGGCTAGAAGATGGCAAGATATGGAATGGTCATTGACCTGAAGCGCTGTGTTGGCTGCAACGCCTGTTCCATCGCCTGCAAGCAGGTTAATGGGCTGCCCCGCCAGGCAAAGCGGACCTGCGTCCTCACAGAGGAAACCGGGACCTATCCGGCCACCGGATATACATTAACACCCATAATCTGCATGCAGTGCGATAATCCCGCCTGCGTGGCAGCCTGTCCGACTGGCGCGAGCATCCAGGGAGAGGATGGCGTGGTTTATATCCAGAAGGACGTCTGCATCGGCTGCCAGACCTGTATCCAGGTCTGCCCGTACGGCGCCAGAACCTATCTGGAAGCACCGGAGCCGCTGTTTGGGAGCAGCATGGCCGGGGCAGTTGGTGAGGCTGGTATGGCCGGGGCTGAGGCAGGTATGGCCGGGGCAACTGGCCCCGTCGCATGGGAGGCGGCTCATGGCTATGAGAACTTCCCGGAGATGACGGTCGATAAGTGCAACTTCTGCAAGGCACGCCGCGACCGCGGCGAGCTGCCCGCCTGCGTGGCGACCTGCGCAGCCGGCGCGAGAATCTTTGGCGATCTGGACGACGAGAACAGCGAGATCTCGGTCTTCCTGAAGGAGAACGCGGACAGAGTGTATCGGTATCTCGAGGAGCTCGGCACCGAGCCGAAGGTATATTTCTGTAAGTAAGGAAGGGTTTCTGCCTGGGGGCGAGCTTCTGCCTGGGGAAGGGGTTCTGCCTGGGGCGAGCTTCTGCCTGGGGAAGAGGTTCTGCCTGGGGGATGAGCTTTTGCCTGGGGGCGGGCAGATGCCCGCCCCCAGGGCGGAAGACCGCAGGGAGAAGTGTATCGCTAATCAATATGTTTTCTTTACTCTATGTTGTGGGGTGTGTAAGGCGCAGGGACCGGCTTGGAAAAGCCGGTCTCTGTGATTCTAACAAGATAAAAAGGTCGCCTGGGAGAAAAGTCAATGTGAGGAGACCTGAATCGGGGAGCGACATTGATGTTTGGAGAATGGAAAAACCTGGTCTGGAGAAAAAGTCAATGTGAGAAGGTCTGAAACAGTGAGCGACATTGATGTTTGGAGAATGGAAAAACCTGGTCTGGAGAAAAAGTCAATGTGAGAAGGTCTGAAACAGTGAGTGACATTGATGTTTGGAGAATGGAAAAACTTGATCTGGAGAAAAAGTCAATGTGAGAAGGCATGAAACGGGGAATGACATTGATAATTGGAGAAATGGCACCCTCCTGCCTCGAAAGAAAGTCAATGTGAGGAGGTCTGAAACGGGGAATGACATTGATAATTGGAAAAATGGCACCCTCCTGTCTCGAGAGAAAGTCAATGTGAGGAGGCCCGAATCGTGGAGTGACATTGATGTTTACGAATTTCAGAAAACTGAGAGAAAGAAAAAGTCAATGTCAGATGTGATAAAATGCAAAGAACATTGATTTATGGAATTTTGAGATCGCTGGGAGGGAAAGCAACCAAGATCAGCTGCAGCCTAAGACCGGCAGAGAGGGAATAAAAGTGGTGAGATCACCCTCAAATATTGACATATGACAGAAACGGCGCTATACTTCAGGAAACATTATGACATATGACAGAAAGGAGTCGGCATGCCTAGACCTAAACGATGCAGAAGAATATGCGGATACCCGGATTACTGGGGGTTCTCTCCGGAGGGAGTAGATTCTGTCGAGAAAGTAGAGACGATCCCTCTTCTGCTGGATGAGTTTGAGACGATCCGGTTGATCGACTATGAGAAGATGACCCAGGAGGAATGTGCGGTAAAGATGGGCGTTTCACGGGCGACCGTGGCCGGCATCTATGAAAGCGCGCGTTTCAAAATCGCGGATGCGATGGTGAACGGGAAGAGACTTCGCATCACCGGCGGATCTTATGAGATCGATATGGCAGCGGCTCCTGATCAAATTCAAAAACGGGGAGAGAATATTATGAGAATCGCAGTTACTTATGAAATGGGAATGATCGGACAGCACTTCGGACATACCGAGCAGTTCAAGCTTTATGATGTGGAGAATGGAGCTGTCGTAGCTTCTCAGGTGATTGATACGAACGGTACCGGACATGGCGCTCTGGCAGGTTTCCTGCAGGCGGCAGAAGTCAGTGTGCTGATCTGCGGCGGTATCGGCGGCGGTGCACGCTATGCGCTGGCGGAGGCTGGAATTCAGCTGCTGCCGGGTGTAATGGGAATCGCTGATGAGGTGGTAGATGCGTACCTGGCAGGCAAGCTTGAGTACGATCCGAACGCCGAGTGCCATCATCACGACCATGGTGAGGGCCATGAATGCGGCCATCACGAGGGTGAAGAACATGGCTGCGGCCATCACGGATGCCACTAAGCGTAGACAGGACTGAAGGTATTGCGGATGCCACTAAGCGTAGACAGGACTGAAGGTATTGTGGATGCCACTAAGCGTAGACAGGACTGAAGGTATCGTGGATGCCACTAAGCCTGGATATGACCGCAGGTAACAAAGAACGCTATAAAAACTTAAGAGAAGGGGCTTTTCGCATGTAGTCAGTGGATAAGTCCCTTCTTTGTCTGTTTATTCTCTGATTTCCTGCAGGCAGCGTGTGAGCGGGCTGGTGCCTTTCAGGCATGGGATATCCGGTTTCGTGCCGGTCGCGGCGTTGAGGCTTCCGTCAAGGCCTTCGCCTGCCGCGGGGGAGAAGCGGATGTACAGGCCGGAGTCAGGAAGCAGGAAGAGGATCGGG
>CAMOGO010000169.1 GCA_946614075.1 uncultured Lachnospiraceae bacterium
CTGCCGCCCGATCCGTATAATCATCGATGTGTTGGGAAATCCTGTCGAGATCCTCCTCCTCGTAATAGGCGTCATCCTGAGCGTACATCTCCTCGCCCATGGCCATGTCGTCGAAATCCTCGGACATAAGCTCCTCGTCGGAAATCTCCTCATCGTCGAAATCCTCGGGCAGAAGCTCCTCATCGGAAATCTCATCCGGGTTCGGGATCGTTCCGGTACGAGAAGAGGCTTCGTCTGCCGAACGCACATCCTCCTCGGAAAGAATATCCTCCTCTGCCTCGGCCATCTCGCTTTCCACTGCAGCTGCAGCAGTCGTAACCGCTGCCGCCGTAAGCGGATCCGCCACCTGTCTTTCCGCGATCACTTCCTCGGAAAGCTCCTCCGGAAGCTCCTCCTCGAACAGGCTGTCCATCTCCTCGGACGAAAGCTCCTCAAGGCCGGAAATACTCTCCTCGTTCAGATCACTACCGGGGATCTCCTCCTCGAGAAACTCGTCATTATACTCCTCCTCGAGAGCATCGTCCTGGTATTCCTCTTCCACGACAGCTTCCGCCTGATCCGTCAGCTCCTCCTCCGAATCCACAGGCGTCAGCATTCTCATGCCGGAGACGTCAGATTTCACTGCTTCCGGAACAGCCTGAGCCTCGGAAGCGCTCTCGCTCTCCAGCTCATCCGCCGTAGACTCAAACTCGTCCGCTGCAGACTCCGCCTCAAACTCCTGATCGTCCGGTACATCATCCTGTGCGAAGGATGCCTCTGCCTCCTGTCTCATTTCGGAGGTGGTGTGATTTCTGCGTCTGGTTCGCTCAAAGCCATTCAGGCCAAGATCCAGTTCCAGATTCATATCGAGATCGGAAGCGGTTTTCCGGGTATTTCTTCTCCCGTTGCCCCGGGTGATCGATGATATCTGATCGTCGATCTGCTTTGACAGATCCGACAGAACCCGATCTCTCCGATCCTTCCTGTTATCATCTCTTCCAGCCATTGTTACTTCTCCCAGTTTTTATAAATTCCGATTATCGCAGGCCGTAAAAGACCTGCATTAAAAATCTGTCAGAGCATTACTCTGCTGCCTCGGCATCCGGCTCTGCAGCAGGCGCAGGGTCTGCAGCTGCCTGTGTGGTCGGTGCCTCCGTCGCAGGTGCGGCGGTCGTCGCTGCCGTGGTCGGGGTTGAGGAATTCCGGTGATAAACCGGGTTTCTCGCTCTGTAGATACTATTGTGGAGCCACTCTCTGCTGATCTCGACGCCATTCTGATAGGTTACCAGATAGGTCTCGACCTTATAGCCATTGTCGCCGCCCGAGATCTGCAGGACCTGTCCGGGCTGCAGCGTCGCATCCTCGATGTACTGCGGCTTCTGCTCATAGGTCTCAACTGTATTGGAAACCATCGCCTGAGTGATACCGTCCTTCAGTACAGGAATACCGTAGACACGGGCCCCCAACTCATTACTATAATAATACATCGTAACCAAGACGTATCCGTCTGAGTTGTTTTCAAACTTAAAATCCGACGTCGGCCAGCTGATCATCGCATCCTCGCCGAGATTGACGTAGTGTACGATCATGCTGTGATTGTGACGCTCGACCGTCTTTAATCCGGCCTTTACGACCGCATTGTACAGCGTCGTAGAAACCTGGCAGATGCCGCCGCCAAGCTCGCTGACGACCTCGCCGTTCGAATAGGCGCCGGCTGCCTGATAGCCCTTCTCCGACGTGGTATCGCCAATGTGCTCCAGGATCGAAAAGGTCTCACCGGGTGCCACAATCGTACCATTGACCGCCTGGCAGGCAAGGGAAATATTCGTATCGCGGGCGCTGTTGGCGGATGCCGTGTTGGTCTTGAAGGATCCGATCAGGTCATAGTCATTCTCTGCCTGAGCCAGCGTATAGCCGGAATCCAGCACATTGTACTCCGCTACGAGCGTATTGTGGTAGTTCTTGTTTTTCAGGGAATTCTTGATCGAGGTGATGGTTTCGTCGATCTTCAGCTCCCAGCCCTTCTCCTCGTCCGCGAAGGTCAGATAGCCAGACTCGATACCGGTCACATGGGCCGGAACTGCTTCCTTATTGTACTCTAAGGCGACCTCCTCAAGCTGAGTCCGGGCAGCCTCCTCGTCAAAAATGGAGACAACCGAATAATCCCAGCCGCTCTCGGTCTGGACCGCTCCCTCCGGGAGAGTCCCGGTACCGCCGCGTGAAATCGCAATCATGCCCTCTACGAGCTCATCCGGGCAGGCCAGGCATTTGTTCAGGTCGATACGGGCAGACTGATACTGCAGCTCGATGTTCCAGCCGAGCTTGCTGATCCAGTTTTCGATGGCGGACTTCGCCTGCTGAGCCGTCATTCCCTTTAAGGAAATGCCCTCGAAAGTGACATTTCCAATCGTTGTCAGATCGGCAACCGTCTCCTGGGTCTCACTCTGTGTCTCATCGGCTCCTGCCGGAACACGATTCTTTCCCGTAACCGCAAGAAATCCTACGGCCCCGATCACGAAAATGACCAGAAACCCTAAGATCTTAAGGTAAGCTGAATTGGAACTGGTGTGTTTCTTATTCTTCTGAGAGCCGGTACCCTTTCCCCCGGAGGAACGAGTGCCGTTATTCTTGCGGCGAGACGCCGCCTTTGCTGCCGCGACCTCCTGTGCTTTCTGCGAGGAAGAGCCTCTGGAGGCGGAAGCTGACTGTCTTGAGGCAGGGGCTGCAGATCTGGCAGAAGTTCCTCTCGTGCCGGTGCTGCGTGATGCGGAAGAGCTGCTCCGGGTACTCTCCGATGCGCTTCTTGTTCCTGCCGCCGTGCTCCTCGTAGGAGCTGCGGCGCTGCTTCTTGTGCCGGTCGCAGGTCTTTTGGCGGTAGATGACCCGCGGGAGACGCTTTCCGCGCTCCTGCTTCTTCCGGAAACCGCTGCCGTCCTGGACGAGCTGCTCTTGCTTCTGGCGGTATCCCTTCCTGTTTCGGAAGCGCTGCTCTTTCGGCCGGATGTACTGCGGCCGCCTTCGGAAGCTGCACTCCTTCTGGTGTCGGCTGTGCCAGCCGATGACCGCGTCCGGTGGCTGTATGCCCCGGCCCGGGAAACGCTTGACAGCGAGCTTCCCTTGACCCATCTGGCCTGCGTACGCCTCTCCTCCGACATATCCTCATCATCCTCCGCATGTCTGCGGCTCGAATGTCTTTCGCTGAAGGAAGCCGGAAGCACAAACTCCTGCGTTTCGTCGATAAAACGTGAACCTCTGCGAAGGGAATGATTTCTATTATTTTTGGTATTACTCTGAACAGACATAATATCCCTCTTACTCTAAACTAGCATATATTATAACTGTATTAAACCGAAAGTACAACGTCACCAATGGTAAATATTTGCCCGCAAATATTACTTTTGTTTTAACAATTTTTACGAAAAATCTCATTGCTTTTCCGCATGGTGAACGGTATACTTTCTCCGAACCAAGTGAAAGGAGATAAATATGCTCAGACACATTTTGAGTCCCCTGGACCTGACGGTCGCTGAAACCGAAGCTCTGATGGATCTCGCCTCCGAGATCGAGAAGTGCCCGGCCCGTTTCGCCAAGGTCTGCGAGGGGAAGCAGCTTGCCACCTGTTTCTACGAGCCCAGTACACGTACACGGCTCAGTTTTGAATCCGCCATGCTTAGCCTCGGCGGCAGTGTTCTTGGTTTTTCCTCCGCGGATTCCTCCTCGGCAGCCAAGGGTGAAAGCGTTTCCGATACGATTCGCGTCATCTCCTGCTATGCGGACATCTGCGCTATGCGTCATCCGAAGGAAGGCGCACCGCTCGTAGCCTCCATGAGATCTACGATTCCCGTCATCAACGCCGGCGACGGCGGACATCAGCATCCGACTCAGACCCTGACCGACCTGCTTTCGATCCGATCCCTCAAAGGATCCATCAGCAATATGACCGTCGGTCTGTGCGGCGATTTGAAATTCGGCCGTACCGTACACTCTCTGATCAATGCTCTCGTCCGTTACCCCGGCATTTCTTTTGTCCTGATCTCCCCGAAGGAGCTCCGCCTTCCGGACTACATCATCGAGGATGTGCTGAAGGCCAAAGGTGTTCCCTTTGAGGAAGTGACGGACCTGGAGCAGGCAATGCCGAAGCTTGACATCCTCTACATGACCCGTGTCCAGAAGGAGCGTTTCTTCAGCGAGGACGAGTATCTGCGCATGAAGGATCTCTACATTCTCGACAAAACCAAGATGGAGCTTGCCAAGAAGGATATGCTGGTCCTCCACCCGCTGCCGCGTGTCAACGAGATCT
>CAMOGO010000170.1 GCA_946614075.1 uncultured Lachnospiraceae bacterium
AAAATGTTTTGGTTCTATCTAGATCTATGTAATTTGTACGAAAAGCAGAGGAAAATCTCTTAGAATTTGAGCTCTTTGTTGGGTCCTAAGACGCCGGGATGCGCCCCTTGACGGATCAACGGCTCTCTGTCCGGGTGAGAAATCACCCATTTGTTCTTCTGAAGAAGGAGTCTTGCCTCCGGCTCGCCCTGGCGGTATGCCTGGTGAGCCGCTTCTCTTTCCTCCTCGGAAAGAGGCGTGTTGGTTCCCAACGGCAGGATGACGATATTTTTAAAGCCTTCCTCTCTCGTGCGGAGCGGAGAAAGGTGCAGCGTCGTCCCGTAAAGCTCAAAGGCCGTTCCCTTCGGCACGTAGAATACATCTGCTTTGTCAATCTCGTACGTGATCGCCCCGGTTTCGTCACAGCGGATGTCCCAGCTGTGTCCGAGAGCCAGGCAGAATTCCGTCACGGCGATATTGATCTCCGGTGCCTTATGATACTCGAAACCGTTGAAGGTCGAGTTCTTTCCGTTGCAGTACCCGACCTCGATCGGCATGCTGCCATAGTAGACGCTCTGGATGTCCCTTACCCCTGGGATCTCCTCCATCGGAGAAAAGGAAGCTACGTAGATGTTCCCGCTTTCCGGGATTTGGGTCTTCTCCTCGGCGCAGCGGATCAGCTCCGCTGCGTCGAGCTCTCTCAGGAATCTTCCATAGGGACGGAATACGCTGGAGTCGAAGCTCAGGATGTGAAAGCTGTTCAGGTCATTTAATTCATCGAGTCTCTTCACTTACGTACCACCTTCACTGTTGCACAGAAATCCTCTTTTCCCAGTCCCATCTCCATCGCCTTATCGTAGACGCGGACGGCGTTGTCCAGGCCCGGCATGGAAAAATCGTACTCCTTTGCCAGGTTCTGGCAGATATGGACATCCTTGTGCTCGTTCTCGATGGAGAAGGCCGTCGTGTAATCCTCGCGGGCCAGGGCATCCTTCTTGGAATCAAGATACCAGTTTCCGGCACCGCCGTAGGAGATCGCCTGCGCGAAGGTCAGGATATCAATGCCGTTTAAGGCCGCCAGGGAGGAGGTCTCGTTGACGCCATTCTGGATCTGGGAAACGAGCGCATTGTGGCAGATCTTCATGACAAGGCCCTTGCCGTTTCCGCCCAGTCTCATGACGTTTTCTCCCATGTAAAGGAGGATCGGGCGCATCTTTTCGTACGCTTCCTCGGAGCCGCCCACATAGATTCCCAGCTTTCCGGCGATGGCGGCCGGCTTGCTCTTTACGACCGGGGCATCGATGAACTCGGCACCGGTTTTCTTAACCATCTCGGACAGCTCCACGGAGACAGCCGGATCAATCGTGCTCATGTCGATGCAGGTCTTTCCGGCGCAAAGCACCGGCAGGATCTCCTCGTACACAGCTCTTGAATGCTCTGACTTCGGAACCATGGTGATAAAGACATCGGCCTTTTCGGCGACCTCTTTGGAGCTTTCGCAGGGGCATCCGCCCAGGGCAGCCAGCTTTTCCACCTTCTCCTTTACCACATCAAATACATAGACCGTATCGTCATGCTTACGGATGATATTCTCACACATGGACTCTCCCATGATTCCGAGCCCGACAAATCCTATTTTCATACTCAATAGCTCCTCTGTTTTTTATTTTGCGGTCTGATCCCACGCGCTGCGGAAGGTATCCATACCCTGACGGGTGTACGGATGTACCATGGAATCCTGATAGACAGCCAGGCCTGCCGTCACGATGTCCGCTCCGGCCACGGCGCAGTCTGCGATCTGCTTGCCCGTGCGGACTGCGGCGCAGATGATCTGGGTCTTCCCATAGAAACCGTAGTTCTTGTAAACCTGGACGATATCACTGATGTACTGCTTGGCATCCTCGCCGTTTGCTTCCTTCCAGCCGATGAAAGGAGACACGAACAGGGAACCGTTCTTAGCCGGCAGGATCGCCTGGCTGACCGAGAAGATCAGGGTAACGTTCGTACGGATGCCTTCCTTCTCCAGGGTACGGGCCGCTGCGACACCGTCCGGTGTGCAAGGGATCTTGATGACGAAATTCTCGCAAAGAGCGGCGATTTCCCGCGCAGCCTTCACCATCTCATCTGCCTTCTCGATGTACGGATCGATCTCGACGGAAACCGGGAAGCGATCCTTGCCCTCAAGGCCCTCCTTCTTGATCCACTCGGCGATATCGGTCACCGCGTTGATAAAGGTCTTGCCGGAATTCATGATATGCTTCGGGTTCGTGGTCACACCGTCAATCCCAAAGGTATGGTAAGCCAGATCGATTTCGTCCAGTTTCGCACTGTCCAGAAAATACTTCATAATTTGACACTCCTCACATTTATCATTCTTATTTTGGGAAACAGGCTTTTGCCTGCTTTTTTACTTCAGCGAAAGGGCATTGTCCGGGTTCCAGAGCTTGTCATAGCTAAAGCCGGTCAGCTTCTCGCAGACCTTCTTCTCCTCCTCGGTGATCACGGACGTATCCTCGCCGGTCCGTCTTGCAATCTCCTGCCGTACGATCTCAAACTCCTTCTTTGTCATCGGGAACAGGACGGTGCACAGGATCGCAAGCGCCATAAGCACGATCGGCGTAAAGATATAGATCATCGCGATGCCCTGCTGGGTCGCTGCCGTCTGCTGCTGTCCGGCATTGGCCAGGGTCTCGCTGTAGCCGACCATCGCGAGCATGAAGCCGATGATCGCCGTGGAAAGACCGGTCGCGATCTTCCGGATAAAGGTCGCCATGGCGGAGCAGACACCCGGGCGGTGAAGGGACGTGATCAGACGGTCAACGTCTGCCATATCCGCCAGGATCGCGTAGATCGTCGTCGACGAGCCGGCCATGCCAAGACCGATCACGAAGGACAAAGCCAGGATGATGGTAAAGTTCGCCCCCTCATGGGAGAAAAGCAAAAGCGCCAGCGTAGCCACGATACGGATCGGGAAGCCGATGAGCAGCGGCATTTTCTTCGAGGTTTTCGCCATGATCGGCGTAAAGAGGATGGTTCCGACAAACTGCGCCAGCAGAAGGACGCCCATCAGATAGGTAAAACGTCCGCCGCCGTAGGCATTCAGCACGTCATCCACATAGTAGACGGCAAGTCCCATGACGAAATCCGCCGCGCCCTGACCGCAGAGGAAAATGCCCAGAAACAGGCGGAAGCTCCGGCTGCGGTAGACGGTAAGGGACTGGATGAAGCTCTCGGCAAAGCCAACCCTGATCGGCTCTTTTTGCTTTTCCCAGGTTCCGAAGAAGGTGATCAAGATGACGATGAAAAACAGAACGCCGAAAATCTCCGCAACCAGGAAATAAGGCCCGGTCTGTGTATTGTCCGTGATCAAAAGCGTCGGGATGAGGCCTGCCAGGATGGCGCCTAAGGTCGAGAAGACCATTCTCACACCGGAGAACTGGCTGCGGACCGTGTAGTCATCGACCATGTCCGGCAGCAGGCCATTGTACGGAACCATGACGATGGTAAAACCCGTGGAGAACAGCATGTACATCAGCATGTAAAACAGGTACTTCACCATCATGGAGCTGCCTGTTCCGATGCTCACCCACATGAGTACGAAGGTGATCGCGCTGATAATGCTTCCCAGCAAAATATAGAAACGCTTGGCACCGAACTTTGACTGGGTCCGGTCGCAGATATTGCCCATGATCGGGTCCGTCACGGCATCCCAGACCTTGCCGATCAGCGGGATGGTGCCCGCTAAGGCCGGCGGCATTCCTAAGGCCTTTGTCAGGAAGACCGTATAGAACGTACCGATGATGACGAAGGCGCCGCCTCCGTAGATGTCTGCAAAGCCGTAGCTTACCTTGGACCAGAAGCTCTTCTCACGCTGTGTCTGATCTTTCATTTGTTACACCCCCAATCTCCTTGATCTGGTCGATAAGACCTGTGTATCTGCTTCCTTTCCGGATGAAGACCGGCGGACACCCGATCGGTGCCTTGATCCGATGTCTTCCTCCACTGTACTCCTCACCCGTGAACAGATGGACCCATCTGTCCTCGGGAAACCACACCATTCTGGCAGCCGAATTCTTTTTCAGGACCGGAGCCACCAGGATATCTCTCCCCAGAAGATACTCAGTGCTCTCGGTATAGGCCGGCTCCTCCTCATAATGATAAAATAACGGCCTCATGACCGGAACTCCCCTGGCGGTATTCTCCGCCTCAAGCTCCTTAAGATAAGGCTTTAACGCCGCGTGAACACGACTGCAGAAGGCAGTATGGGAAAGCAGCTCCTCGTCCGCG
>CAMOGO010000171.1 GCA_946614075.1 uncultured Lachnospiraceae bacterium
ATCTCCTCGGCAGCGGCCAGCACCTTCGCCTGCGTTTCCGGCGAGATCCGTCGCTTATCCCCATTCCCGCTCAGGACATAAGAGACCGTAGAGGCGGAAACACCACACTTTTTCGCAACGTCATATATCGTAATCATAAGAAAGATCCTTTCTAAAAGCGAGCAGTCAGAGCCCGGGTGGGAAGGCAGAGCCCGGGTGAGAAAGCAGAGCCTGGGCGAGAAAGCAGAGCCTGGGCGAGAAGGCAGGGCCTGGGTGAGAAAGCAGAGCCTGGGCGAGAAGGCAGGTTCATGATTGACCTGAAATCGATGCCGTTCAGGGAAGCAGGCGGTAAAAAGCATGGCTTTCCTGTCTCAAAAGAGGCAGATACTGCGGTGCTCCAGGGAAAAGACATCCTGCAAGTCTGACTTCCATGGGCTTGTGAATCCCTTGAGGAAAGGAACACAGGTAAATGTCTGAGGACGAGGGTGAGTTCCCTGTCGCTTATTTCGAGCAATATCCTCAAACCCCAGGGAAGCAAGCCCCCAAAAGCTAGATTTCCCTGTCCTCCCCGAGACATAGCAAGAAGCCGGGGCAGGGAAGCAAGCCCTCAAAAGCCAGACTTCCCTGTCCGAGGCGTAGGAAGTCTTTACGAATAATCCCGAAGCCCTCTAAACTCCCTTAATGCTCCGAATACCATCCAATATTCGCCAACCCTCGCGGTTTTGCTTTATAAAGCATACTCTGCTGCTCCATCTTCTGTCAACCATTTTCACAAGTCAGATAACTGACGGCGTCCGTCCCTTCCAGCCATGGTTTAATGCAAAAGTGCAGCCAGCAGTGCAAGCAAAAGTGCAGCCGGCGGTGAAAGCACAGCTATACTCTGAGCACACTCTGGCACATCCAATACATGTGCGCAAGTTCTGCACTTTGCTTTATAAAGCAAGACTTGTATGTAGAAAATGCACATAACACAGTGCATTTTCATTGACTAATCCATACAAAAGTGGGAACATTAGAGCGTATAGGCGGCTTCTTGCCGACATTCAGCCAAGGCCGACACGAGAAGTTGAGCAAAAGTTGAGCAAGAAAATCAACTGAGCTCAGGCAATGAACCCATCCAATGAGCTCAGCCAGTGAGCTCAGCAGTGAGTCCAACTGGTGAGCCCATCGACTGAGCCCATCGACTGAGCCCATCCAGTGAGCCCATCGACTGAGCCCAACCAGTGAGCCAAGCCAATGAGCCCAGATGAGGAGCCCAATTGAATTCGACCAAGAAGCCCAAATCAAAAAAACTAATCAAGAAACCCAATCAAGTAAACCAAACATGAAATAAGTAATCAGAGGGGGAGGTTACGTAAGATGTCTTCGAAGAAGATGAAAACAATGGATGGTAACGAGGCTTGTGCGTATGCGAGCTATGCGTTTACCGAGGTTGCTACGATTTATCCGATCACGCCGTCGAGTCCGATGGCGGAGCATGTCGATACCTGGGCGGCCAATGGCATGAGAAATGTCTTTGGGCAGCCGGTCCGGCTGATGGAGATGGAGAGTGAGGCGGGTGCCTGCGGCGCCATGCACGGATCGCTCGAGGCGGGCGCGCTGACGTCCAGCTACACCGCCAGCCAGGGCCTGATGCTGATGATCCCGGCGCTGTACCGTATTTCCGGCCAGCTTCTCCCGGGCGTCATTCATGTGGCCGCGCGTACGGTCGGTACCAGCGCCTTCTCGATTTTCGGCGATCATTCCGACGTCATGACCGTGCGCCAGACGGGCTTTGCCCAGCTGGCTTCCTCCTGCGTGCAGGAGTGCATGGACTTCGCGGCAGTGGCGCATCTGTCCGCGATCAAGTCCCGCGTGCCGTTCATGCATTTCTTTGACGGCTTCCGGACCAGCCACGAGATCCAGAAGATCGAGGTCCTCGACTACGACGATCTGAAAGAGATGATCGACCAGGAGGCTCTGGACCGCTTCCGCGCGAACGCTCTGAACAGCGAGCATCCGCTGATGCGCTCGACCGTCATCAACCCGGATACTGCCTTCCAGCTGCGTGAGGCGGTGAACCCTTACTACGACGCGGTTCCCGAGATCGTCGAGGAGTACATGAAGAAAATGAGCGACCTGACCGGACGCGATTATCATATCTTCCAGTACTATGGCGCTCCGGACGCGGAGGAGGTCATTGTCGCAATGGGCAGTGTCTCCGGATGCCTGGAGGAGGTTGTAAAGTACCTGAACGACCGCGGCCGCAAGGTCGGTTTCCTGAAGGTCTGCCTGTATCGCCCGTTCTCCGCGAAGCATTTCCTCGCGGCACTGCCTGAGACCTGCAAGATGATCACCGTTCTCGACCGTACCAAGGAGCCCGGCGCCATCGGCGAGCCGCTTTACGAGGATGTCTGCTCCGTGCTGCAGCATGACGCTCGCGACGTGCGCGTCATCGGCGGCCGTTACGGTCTGTCCAGCAAGGATACCACGCCGGCTCAGATGATCGCTGTCTACGACAACATGCTCGGCGAGCAGAAGGATCACTTTACCGTCGGTATCAACGACGATGTGACCAACCACTCCCTGACGATCGGCGAGAACGTCGTTACGGCAGATGAGCGCACGATCAGCTGCAAATTCTGGGGCCTTGGCTCGGATGGAACCGTCGGCGCCAACAAAAACAGCATCAAGATCATCGGCGACAATACCGATCAATACGTCCAGGCGTATTTCGAGTACGACACCAAGAAATCCGGCGGCGTGACCAAGAGCCACCTGCGCTTTGGCCATACCCCGATCCTGTCGACCTACTACGTCACGATGGCCGACTTTGTAGCCTGCCACAATCAGAGCTACATGGACAAATACGACATCGTCAATGAGATCAAGGTTGGCGGTACCTTCCTTTTGAACACCACCTGGAACGACGAAGAGCTGGAGAAGCACCTGCCGAACAAGGTCAAGAGACTGCTCGCCGAGCGCAAGGTGAAATTCTACACGATCGATGCGACCGACATCGCTGCGGAGATCGGTCTGGGCAACCGCACCAACAGCGTCCTGCAGTCCGCTTTCTTCAAGCTGAGCGGTGTCCTTCCGATCGAGCAGGCTGTCGATTACATGAAGAGCGCCATCGAGAAAACCTACGGCCGCAAGGGCGAGAAGGTTGTCGCGATGAACTGCGCCGCGGTCGACGCGGGCATCGAGGGAATCCACGAGGTCGCTGTCAAGCCGGAGTGGGCAAACCTGACCGATGAGGTCGAGGTCATCGACGAGACCCTGCCTTACTACATCCGCACCGTCATGCACGCAGTCAACGCCCAGAAGGGTGACAGCCTGCCGGTCAGCGCTTTCAAGGATGCCGCGGACGGCACCGTCCCGATGTCTACCTCCAAGTATGAGAAGAGAGGCTTCGCTTCCTGGGTTGCCTCCTGGGATCCGGAGAAATGCATCGGCTGCAACATGTGCTCTCTTGTCTGCCCGCACGCTGCTATCCGCCCGTTCCTGCTGAATGAGGACGAGGTCAAAGCCGCTCCGGAAAGCTATATTACCAACGAGGCCAAGGGCAAAAACTTCGAGGGTCTGCGTTACCGCATCCAGGTCGATCCGCTCGACTGCACTGGCTGCGGCAGCTGCGTCGCCGCCTGCATCGCCAAGGAGAAAGCACTCTCCATGCAGCCGATCGAGAGTCAGCTGCCCGAGCAGAAAAACTGGGATTACAGTCTGTCTCTTGCCCCGAAGAAGAACCCGATGGACAAATTCACCGTCAAGGGAAGCCAGTTCGAACAGCCTCTGCTGGAGTTCTCCGGCGCCTGCGCAGGGTGCGGCGAGACGACATACATGAAGCTTCTGACCCAGCTTTTCGGCGAGAGAATGGTCGTCGCGAACGCGACCGGCTGCACCCAGGCCTGGGGCTTCTCGGTTCCGAGCTATCCTTACACCACCAAGCCCAACGGCAGAGGCCCGGCCCTTTCCAACTCTGTTTTTGAGAACAACGCCGAGTATTCCCTCGGTATGGTCCTCAGCATCCGCCAGCAGCGTCTGCGCCTCGCCAAGGAGGTTATGGCCCTGATCGGAGAAACAAAGGATGAGCATCTGAAGGAAACTCTGCAGGCATGGCTCGACGGTTTTGAGGACAAGGAGCACACGATCGAGCTCAGCGATGCGGTCATCGATGCCCTCGCCAAGTGCGAGGAGACGGGCGGCACGATCGATCTCGTGCGTAAAGCCCAGGATCAGCTGGTCAAGAAGAGCATGTGGATGTACGGCGGCGACGGCTGGGCCTACGACATCGGCTACG
>CAMOGO010000172.1 GCA_946614075.1 uncultured Lachnospiraceae bacterium
TGTTTATTTCCGCGAGCCCCCGTCTGTATTCTTCCGTGAGTTCGTCGTACATGCTCCACTGGGAAGCCGCGTCTGCAAAGATCCAGTCCGACACGAAGATCACGTCTCCGACTTGTCCTGCAAAATCTGCGAGTTCCGCAGCGATCCGGCGGGCTGCTTCATGATCCACGTCTCCGGAAGGTGAGAACATCTCGTTTCCCAAAAGTGCCGTGACGCTGTCGATGAGAAAGACGCCGTCCCTATCCGCACCGGGATCCGCCAGGAGATCGCATATGCTTCTCCCCTGCTCTATGGTCTCGAACCCCCATCCTTTGCGTGCCTCGATGTGGGCCTTGATCCGGTCCCGGTCCTCGTCATCGGATGGGATCATCGTCGCCACGTAATACAGGCTGCGGCTGCCGCCGGCAAGGTCCCGCGCAGCCTCCTGCGCTCCCATGGATTTGCCGCTTTTGGAGCCGCCGGTAAAAAGCATCTTCATCAGAAACAACCACCTTTTCGTATTTCTTCGAGATAATCGTCGTTTATCGCGGCTTCTTCGAATGTCGCCATATCATCGATCACGGCGCAGGCTGCCTTGAGCACCTGGAAGGCCAGTGGACATCCGCTGCCTTCTCCCAGCCTCATGCCGAGATCAAGGAATGGCATCAGACCGTTGCCCAGCGCCTTTATGGCTACATCGTATCCAGGCTCTGCGGACCTGTGGGATGGGAACATGTAATCGGCTGCTCCCGGTGCCAGTCTGGATGCTGCCAGGGCTGCGACGACGGAGATGGACCCGTCGATGACCACCGGCATGCGATTGGCTGCTGCACCGATGTATGCTCCCGCCATACCGCAGATATCGTAACCGCCGAGAGTGGCAAGAAGATCCACCGTTTCCGTCAGAGGATCGCAGTCCTCCTGACGCTGATCATTCCACCTAGCTACGGCATCCTCGATCACCTTCATTTTTTTGCTGTAGTCCCTGTCTGTGAGACCGCCTCCGCGCCCCGTAATGGTCGCCGCAGAGATCCCGGTGATGGCCGAAAGCACGGCGGTTCCTGTCGTCGTGTTTCCGATGCCCATCTCGCCGACTCCCATGCAGTCGAAGCCGGCAGCTTTGATCGCATCCGCCATCTCGATACCGGCCAGGATGCACTTTACCGCGTCCTCCCGGCTCATGGCAGGACCCTTTGCGAGATTCGCCGTTCCCGCACTGATGCGCCTGTCGATGATTTTGTGTGTATCCTTCAGAGGGATCCCGCTTTCGTCATACAGCTCCTGATAGATGGGATTTTTGACGCCCAGATCCACGATCAGAAGTTCCGAACCGAAGCAATTGGCAAGGGCGCCTACGCCTGTGAGTCTCCTGGTGAAATTCATGGTCTGTGCAGCCGTGACCGTCGTCGGGGCGGATGATACGCCCTCTTCCGACACACCGTTATCCGCGCAAAAAATGGCGATGCAGCCCTTCTCCACGCGGTTTTTTATCTGTCCTGTGATCCCTGCCAGCCGTATCGATACACTCTCGAGAGTCCCCAGGCTCCCCGGCGGTTTGGCAAGGATGTCCTGCCTTTCCCGGGCCGCCTCCATCGTATCATCATACAGTGGATCGATTCTTGCTATCGCTTCCTTTAATCTCTGCATGTCCTACCTCTCATCATTGATCATATACATCAGCGCGTTGACGATACAAGCAGCGATATTGCTGCCCCCTTTTCGCCCTCTCGCCACGATGCACGGCATCCCGGAAGAGATGATCAGCTCTTTGGATGCCACCACGTTCACGAATCCTACCGGCACAGCGATGACGAATTCCGGCGACACTTTCCCCTCCTGATAGAGGTCGTAGAGTGTGACCAGTGCCGTGGGAGCATTGCCCACGACGTAGATGAAGTCTTCCCCCATCGCCGCCGCTTTTTTCATGCTTTCCGATGCCCTCGTCGCACCGCTGCTGGCCGCCGCAGCTGCCACATCTTCATCCGCCATGAAGCAGTGGACCTGCCCGCCGAACCTTGCCAGCGCCCGCTTATTGATCCCTGCTTTGGCCATGTTCGTATCCGTTACGATGGACACGCCGCGCTCTATGGCATCCATGGCTTTCGCTGCCGCATCCTCGGAGAAATACAGATTCTCCGCATAGTCGAAATCAGCGCTGGTATGGATGCACCGCTTGATGATCGGCTCCGTATCCGGCGAAAACGAACGCTCCCCAAGCTCTGCGGTGATGATCTCGAAACTTCTCTTTTCTATTTCTCTCGGTGCTATTTCTTCGATCCTATCTCTCATCGATCCCGGCCTCCATGATCTCGTAGATCCTGTCCATATCGAGCGATCCCTCCAGCGCATCTGCCAGAAGATCGTACTGTTTTTCTTTATATTGTGCGTAGCTCATATCCTCCGCTGCTGCGATATCTACGCCCTTTTTTCTTCCCAGGAATCTCGCCGTTTCCAAAGCGATCCCGTCTCCATCAAAGAATCCGTGCACGTAGGTTCCTGCCACGTTCCCGGAGACGGCGCCGTCCGCCTTTTTCTCCCCTCCGGGCTGCGCGGTGATCTCAAGAAGTGGCTGCGCGCCGCTTCTGAGGGTGGTTTTGCCCATGTGGATCTCGTATCCCTGCACGCAAAGCGCGGCATCTTCTGAGAGAAACCTTCCCACGACCCGGGTCCTGGTTTTCGCACTCTCGAACACCGTATCCGTAGGCAAAAGCCCCATGCCGAGGATCTTCCCCTTGGCTTCCACGCCTTCCGGATCGGATATGGTCTCGCCCAGCATCTGATATCCTCCGCAGATACCAAATATGGTCCTGCCCTTCTCCGCCAGCTTCTTGACCGCTGCTTCCAGCCCGTTCTGGCGCATCCAAAGCAGATCTCCGATGGTGTTCTTCGATCCCGGGATCACCACCATATCGGGATCACCCAGCTCCGAAGTCCGTTTGACGTATCTGGCGGAAACCCCCGGGATCATGCTGAAGGCATCCAGGTCCGTGAAATTCGAGATGCGCGGCACCCGGATCACGGCGATATCCACGAGCCCTTTCGGTGCGGAAACATCCAGTTTCTCGCTGAGGCTGTCTTCGTCTTCCACGTCGATATCCATATATGGCACGACGCCTACGACAGGAACGCCGCCCCGCTCCTCCAGCATCTCGATGCCGGGATCGAGGATCGTCTTATCGCCCCTGAATTTATTGATGATCAGACCCTTTACCATCCGGCGCTCATCTTCCTCCAGAAGATCCAGTGTCCCCAGAAGCTGCGCGAACACGCCGCCTCTATCGATATCTCCCGCCAGAAGCACCGGCGCCGACGCCATCTTTGCCATTCCCATGTTCACGATATCAAAGGTCTTCAGATTGATCTCCGCAGGGCTTCCTGCCCCTTCGATGACGATGATATCGTTCTCTTCCGCCAGGCTGTGATATGCCTTCAAGATGTCCGGCACCAGCTCTTTTTTGTACGCAAAGTATTCCCGGGCATCCATGACTGCCCGGACTTCGCCGTTCACGATGACCTGACTTCCCACGTCGCTGGTGGGCTTGAGAAGGATCGGGTTCATCCTCACATCCGGTGCCACCCCGGCGGCCTCCGCCTGCATCACCTGGGCCCTGCCCATCTCCAGACCGTCCTCCGTGATGAAGGAGTTCAGGGCCATGTTCTGGGATTTGAATGGTGCCACCTTGTATCCTGCTCGTTTGAAAATCCTGCAAAGGCCTGCTGCCAGGAGGCTCTTGCCTGCTCCTGACATGGTGCCCTGTATCATGATCGATCTTGCCATAGTATCTTCCTCATAGCTTTGATCAGCTTTTCGTTTTCTTCTTCTGTGTTGACGGAGATCCTGAAATATCCAGGCCTCAGTCCTCTGTAATTACTGCAGTCCCTGATGAGGATCCCCTCTTCCAGGAGCCTCTCTGCCAGATCTTCTCTTGCCTCAAAAAACAGGAAGTCTGCTTCCGAAGGAAGAGGCGCGATCCCCAGTTTCTCGAGTTCTGCCGTAAGCCAGCTTCTCTGCTCTGCCACGAACTGGCGGGATGCACTTATGTATCCATCGCATCCCAGAGCTGCCACGCCGGCTCTCTGGGCGAGGAGTGACACGTTCCATGGCTGCGTCGATGCACTCAGGCGCTCCTGCAATGCTTCGTCGGAACAGATGCAGTATCCCAGCCTGACACCTGCCATGGCGTAGATCTTTGTGAACGCCTTTATGACGATCAGCGCCGGATGCTCCCACGTCAGATCTGTCATGGTTTTTTCATCCGCATCCTC
>CAMOGO010000173.1 GCA_946614075.1 uncultured Lachnospiraceae bacterium
AAGGTTTATGCGGGGTATGATGCGCCTCTTTCCGGGGAGCTGATCTGCGCACCGGAGATTCACGGGAACAATGGCCTGGGGGATCTTCAGATCTATGAGCCGAAGGTGGACCTGGAGGCGGAGAATGCGGTGGATTACCTGATCCGGGCATTTCGTGAGGATCCGGGAATCTGTCTGGTGACGCTTGGCCCCTTAACGAATGTGGCGAAGGCTCTCCTTGACGCGCCGGATCTGAAGGACCGGATACCGGAGATTTACTGCATGGGAGGCTCTGCCTTCTGCGGAAATGTGACGGCGGTGGGAGAGTTTAATTTTTATACGGATCCTGAGGCGGCGAAGATCGTCTTGGAGGCTGGGATCCCGATCCGTATGGTTGGCCTGAATGTGACGAGACAGGTGAGAGTCGGGCAGGAGGAGGTCGCCCTGGTGCGCGCCGCGGGTGGTGCGACGGCGGAGTTTTTCGCGGACATCATGGACTATATCGCGGTGCGGGACGGCCAGATCTGCGATGCCTGCTTAGTGGCCTGGCTGATCGAGCCAGACCTGATCACCGAGAGCGCCATGATCGAGGCGAAGATCGAGACGAAGGGAGAATTCACCCGTGGCATGATGGTCTGCGACTGGAGAAATTTCATGGGGACCTCTTCGAAAATCGATCTCGAGCATGGGCGTGTCAGTGGTTTCCGGGAGGAGGCAGAGGCCAATGTCGATATGGCACTGGCGATCGATGCCGAAGCCTTTAAGAAGCTCCTGATCCGTACCTTGAACGAGATCTGTGCTTAAATCACCTGGTAAGGCGCAAAGGACAAGCAGCGAAGGACAATTCGTGAAGGGCAAGTAGTAAGGATAAGCAGCTAATGACAAGCAGTGAGAGGATATTTTGGAAGGGTTATCCCGGGAGGTTGGTATGAGCAGGATTTTATGTTATGGATCGTTGAATATCGACAACACGTACACAGTGGATCACTTTGTGGCGGCAGGTGAGACGATGTCCTCGTTGGATTGCCGGACTTATGTCGGCGGCAAAGGGCTGAATCAGTCGATTGCCCTTGCCCGTGCCGGAGCCGAGGTCTGGCATGCCGGCGCAATCGGAGAGGATGGAACCTTCCTTCTGGAATATATGGCGGCATCCGGCGTCCATACCGAGTATGTGCAGGTTCTGCCGGATGTGAAGACCGGCCACGCCATCATTCAGAGAACCCTTGCGGGCGAGAATTGCATTCTCCTGTTCGGAGGTGCGAACCAGGCCAACACGAAAGAGCGGATCGCAGAGGTGCTGTCCCATTTTGAGAAAGGGGACATTCTTCTTTTGCAGAATGAGGTCAATGAGCTTCGAGAACTGATCTGCCAGGCGCACGAGAAAGGCATGAAGATTGTCCTGAATCCCTCCCCGATGAACGAAAAAATCCCGTTTGACGTGCTGTCCTATGTGTCCTGCTTCCTGGTCAACGAGGTGGAGGCGGCAGCGCTTTTAGGCTGCGGAGAAATTGACGAGGAGGAAGGCATTTCCGTCGCTCAGGGGCTCCTTCAGAAATATCCCGGCACGGAGATTGTCCTGACTCTTGGCGGTAAAGGAGCGGTCTATGCGTCTGAAGACGAGTGCTTCCGGCAGCCTGCCTGCAAGGTCAAGGTCGTCGATACCACCGGTGCCGGCGACACCTTCACCGGCTATTTCCTGCAGGCCAGAAATGAGGGGATGGCAGCCAAAGACGCGATGGAACTCGCGACGAAGGCAGCCTCGATCGCCGTTTCACGCGAAGGAGCCGCACCTTCGATCCCTGTCCGGGGCGAAGTGCCTGGCGAATGACTTGCTGAATAATGGAAAATATGGTATACTATTTTTCGAAAGGCATAAACATTTCCTGCGTCAGCCATGTGAGTGTAAGCTTTTCGGGAAAGAATACTAGGAAAGAGAGGGGAAATGCATGAAACAACACCGTCCAGTCTCGTTCTGGGTTAAAGTGGTGATCGGAGTAGTGATCGGCTTATTTATCCTGATCACGGTGAATTCCAGCTACTATACCATCGGCGAGAATACACAAGCCGTCGTGACCACCTTCGGCAATCCGAAGCTCGTCAGTGACGCAGGTCTGCACTTTAAAATACCGTTCATTCAGCAGGTTCGCCTGGTAAATACCTCGATCAACGGCTTCCCGATCGGGTACAGCACCGGCGCGAACGGAAATCTTCAGTCTGACGAAAGTGAGGCCTTGATGATCACCAAGGACTACAACTTTGTCAATGTGGATTTCTATGTGTCGTACCAGATTACCGATCCGATCGCGGCTTTATACGCTTCGGAGGATCCGGTCCTGACCTTGAAGAACATGGCCCAGAACTGTATCCGTACCGTAGTGTCCTCGTACAACGTCGACTCCGTGCTGACCAATGGAAAGAGCGAGATCCAGGCGAACATCAAGGAAATGCTGATCAATAAGCTCGAGGAGTACGATATCGGCATCACGCTGCGGGATATCAACATTCAGGACGCCGAGCCGCCGACATCAACGGTCAGCGATGCGTTCAAGGCCGTTGAAACCGCAAAGCAGGGACGCGATACTGCCATCAACAATGCCAACAAGTACGCAAACGAAGTCATTCCGAAGGCCCGTGCCGACGCCGATATGATCATCCAGTCTGCCGAGGCGCAGAAAGCAGCCAAGGTAAATGAGGCAACCGGTCAGGCTTCCCGTTTCGAGCTGCTCTACGAGGAGTATTCGCATTATCCGCTGATTACCAAGCAGAGAATGTTCTACGAGGCCATGGAGGAGCTTCTCCCCGACCTGAAGGTGATCATCACCCAGAGCGATGGCCAGACACAGACGATCCTGCCGCTTGACAGCTTTACCGGAACCGGCACCCCGACGGATGCCGGCGCAGAGTAGGAGGTGCCCTATGCAGTTTGATAATAATAATGGCCAGGGCGGATGGAATCCCTACAACCAGAACGGTTTCAACAACCAGAACGGCTCCAATAATCAGAATGGCTTTAACAATCAGAATGGCTTTAACAATCAGAACGGTTCCAATAACCAGAACCGCCCGTTTGGCGTGAATGACCCGGATAATCCGTTCCTTCGGAACGCACACGCCAGCCAGCAAAAGCCGAAGAAAACCTTCCATTTTCCGGGGAAGAAGATCCTGATCGGAGTTATCGCACTGTTCCTGGCATTCATTGTCCTGCCTCAGATGATGGTCGTGACCTATCCGAATGAGTACAATGTCATCCGCCAGTTCGGACGCATCGTCGATATCCGTGAGAATCCGGGTCTCAGCTTTAAGGCCCCCTTCATCCAGAGCACGACCAGCATTCCGAAGATGATCAAGATCTACGATCTTCCAGCGTCTGATGTCATCACCAGCGACAAAAAGACCATGATCGTCGACTGCTACGTACTGTGGGAGATCACCGACCCGAGAAAGTTCATCCAGACCCTGAACGGCTCCACCATCACAGCGGAAAGCCGTATCGATACGATCGTCTACAATGCGATCAAGAATACCATCTCCGGCATGACACAGGATGAGGTCATCCAGAGCCGCGACGGCAAGATCACCGTGGCAAACAACTCCAGCGAGCTGGAAAACGCATCCGCGGAACTGGACGTCGATATGTCCGGCCTCGAAGAACTTGAAGGCCTGGGAACCACTGAGGTCGAGATCAAGAATCTGACCGCGGAGATCATGGATAATTTCGAGGATGTCGAGGGACAGTACGGAGTACGCATCGACACCGTCGATGTCAAGATCCTCGACCTTCCGGACGAAAACAAGGAAGCCGTCTACGAGCGTATGATCGCCGAGCGTAATAACATCGCCGCCCAGTACAAGGCTCTTGGCGATTCCGAGGCTCAGATCATCCGCAACGCTGCCGACCGCGAGGTTTCGATCCTCCTGTCCGAGGCAAACGCAACCTCTGACACCCTGATCGCCGAAGGCGAAGCCGAGTACATGAGAATCCTCTCCGAGGCCTACAACGACGAAGACAAAGCGGATTTCTACCTCTTTGTACGGTCGCTGGATGCCATCAAGGCATCCCTCGCCGGAGGCAACAAGACCATCATCCTCGACGAGAACTCACCCATCGCACAGATCTTCACCCAGATCCAGTAACTTCACGGCGCCCATGACATTTATCTAAAAGATGCCGGTGACAACTATGCCAGTGTCTATCGTCCTGCTTAAAGGCTCGTCGTTCAGTACTGCGTTATTGCTCGGAAATTTACGATAAACAAGGAC
>CAMOGO010000174.1 GCA_946614075.1 uncultured Lachnospiraceae bacterium
CGAGCTTCAGGGCCTCGTCCGCGCTGGAGGAGCGGGTGTTGGTCAGGTGCTTGGTCTTGCAGACGTTCACCTCCACGTCCTCGGACTTGCCGCTCTGGCCGATGACCATGCCGGCGTAGACCTTCACGCCGGGCCCGATGAAGAGGGCGCCGCGGTCCTGGGCCTGGAAGAGGCCGTAGGTGATGGACTCGCCGGACTCATATGCGATAATGGAGCCGGTCTTCCGGTAGAACATGTCCCCCTTGTAGGGGCCGTAGCCCTCGAACTCGGTGTTCAGGATGCCGTTGCCCTTGGTGTCGGTCATGAACTCACCGCGGTAGCCGATCAGGCCGCGGGACGGGATGGAAAACTGCAGACGGGTGTAGTTGCCCGGTGCGGGGGCCATGCCCTGAAGCTCGCCCTTGCGCAGGCTCAGCTTCTGGATGACAGATCCGGAGAACTCGTCCGGTACGTCGATGTAGACAAGCTCCATCGGCTCGAGGCGGCGGCCGGCGTCGTCGAATTTATACAGAACCTCAGGCTTGCTGACGGCAAACTCGTAGCCCTCGCGGCGCATATTCTCGATCAGGACGGACAGATGCAGCTCGCCGCGGCCGGAGACCTTGAAGCGGTCCATATCCTCGGTGTCCTCGACACGCAGGGAAACGTCGGTATTCAGCTCGCGGTAGAGGCGGTCACGCAGGTGACGGGAGGTGACATACTTGCCCTCGCGTCCGGCAAACGGGCTGTCGTTGACCATGAAGTGCATCGCGATGGTCGGCTCGGAAATCTTCTGGAACGGGATCGGATCCGGGGCATCCAGGCGGCAGATGGTGTCGCCGATGTGAAGATCCGCGATACCGGAGATGGCGACGATGGAGCCCATGTTCGCCTCCTCGACATCGACCTTGTTCAGACCGTCGAACTCATACAGACGGCTGATCTTGACCCTCTTCTTCATGGAAGGATCGTGATGGTTGACGATGACGACCTCCTGGTTTACCTTGACGGAGCCATTGTCGATCTTGCCAACGCCGATACGGCCGACGTACTCATTGTAATCGATCGTGCTGATCAGCACCTGGGTCGGGGCATCCGGATCACCCTCCGGTGCCGGGATCGACGTCAGGATCGTCTCAAACAGAGGCTTCATATCGACGCCCTCGTCCTCGATCGCCAGCTTTGCGTAGCCGCCGCGGGCGGAAGCAAAGACAAACGGGCAGTCCAGCTGCTCATCCGAGGCATCCAGATCCATGAACAGCTCCAGAACCTCGTCGATGACCTCCTTCGGGCGGGCCTCAGGGCGGTCGATCTTGTTGATGCAGACGATGACAGCCAGATTCAGCTCCAGCGCCTTCTGAAGGACAAACTTGGTCTGCGGCATCGGGCCCTCAAAGGCATCGACGACCAGGATGACGCCATTTACCATCTTCAGGACTCGCTCGACCTCACCGCCGAAATCCGCATGTCCGGGAGTGTCGACGATGTTGATCTTGACGCCCTTGTAGGTAACTGCCGTATTTTTCGAAAGAATTGTGATGCCACGCTCACGCTCGATATCGTTGGAGTCCATGACGCGCTCCTGGACCTCCTGATTCGCGCGGAAAACACCGCTCTGCTTGAGCAGCTCATCGACCAGCGTCGTCTTACCATGATCAACGTGGGCGATAATAGCTACGTTACGAACATCCTCTCGTTTCTGTCTCATCTGCTTCCTCCTGAGCTCTTTTCTAAGCTCTTTTGTCGAGTTCTTTGTTTAAGCTCTGCTGAGCTCTCTCCTGACTCTTTTCTGGGATCGTTTCTTATATTTATGTTCTGAAAACTTCCATATGATAACACGTTTATATAAAAAAGCAAGTTTTTCCTTGAAAAATCGTGACTTTTAACCTTGAAAAAAGGTTTTACACGCAGTAGAGTTGTGCATACGGCTACAGGCGGAAACGCTTACACACCGTACTTACACACCGTAAGCCACAAGACTTGGAGTTTTTCTATGAACATTTACCTGGATCTGTTTCTGACCTTCGCGCGGATCGGCGGGCTGACCTTCGGCGGCGGCTACGCAATGCTTCCGATCCTGCAGCGTGAGGTCGTGTCAAACCGGCACTGGGTCTCGGATGAGGAGCTGATGGACTACTACGCCATCGGTCAGTGCACCCCCGGCGTCATCGCCGTCAATACGGCGACCTTCGTCGGCCGCAAGGTGAAGGGCCCCCTGGGCGGCATCATCGCGACGCTTGGCGTCATCGCGCCGTCCATCGTGATCATCTCCATCATTGCCGCCTTTCTCACGAACTTTGCCGAGATCGAGGCGGTGAAAAAAGCCTTCACCGGCATCCGTGTCTGCGTCTGCGTTCTGATTTTCAACGCGGTCCTGAAGCTTTGGAAAAAATCGGTCGTGGACCGGCCCACCCTCGTCATCTGCGTGGCGGTCTGCCTTGGCTCGATTTTCCTGGATCTGTCGCCGATCGTCTATGTCATTGCGGCAGGCATCTGCGGTATCGTGGTGAAAAATATGGCCGATCGTTCCGGCGCTGCGAAGGGAGGGGCTAAGGCATGAAAACGCTTCTTTCCATGATGTTTGAGTTTTTCAAGACCGGCCTTTTTGCCATCGGCGGCGGCCTCGCGACCCTGCCCTTCCTGCAGGAGATCGGTATCCGGACCGGCTGGTTTTCCAATGAGGAGCTGGCCAATATGGTCGCTGTCTCGGAGTCGACGCCCGGCCCGATCGGCGTCAACATGTCGACCTACGTCGGTTTCCACATGTTCGGCGTCCCCGGCGCCATCCTGACGTCGCTGTCCCTCGTCGTGCCGAGCATCATCGTCATCCTCATCGTGTCCAGCTTCCTGGACCGGTTCAAGGAAAATCACTACGTGCAGGATGCGTTCTACGGTCTGCGCGCCGCCTCGACCGGCCTGATCGCCGCTGCCTGCTGGGGCGTTGTCTGCATCGCCCTGCTCCACGTGGAGGCATTTCAGGCGTCCGGCGCTGTCACGGATCTGGTGAACCCCGTTGCCCTGGTGCTGGCGATCGTTCTGCTCATCCTGACCAACAAAGGGCCGCTGAAAAAGCTGCACCCGGTGGTCTTCCTGGCAGCAAGTGCCGTCATCGGCGTGCTTTTCCTCTAGACATGCGCATTGCTGCGCTGCGACCGAAAGCGTACACGTTTCTGCGCTTTATTACGAATAAAACTCTGCCGAAAGCAGAGGAGAAAGGATTTATATCATTTTGTTCTCTCATGTAAAGCACGGCGGTTCCTCCGGGAGCCGCCGTTACGAAATGGATATGACCACGGGATCTCTCCCGGGGAAAATACTGCTCTTTGCCCTGCCGCTGATGCTCTCGAGCCTTTTGCAGCTCCTGTTCAACGCGGCAGATATTATCGTCGTCGGCCGTTTTTCCGGTCCGGAGGCCCTGGCGGCGGTCGGCTCGACCACGTCCCTGATCAACTTGCTGGTCAACTTCTTCATCGGCCTGTCGATCGGCGCGAATGTCGTCATCGCCAATTACTTCGGGGCTAAAAAGCCGAATGAAATCAGCCAGACGCTGCATACCGCCGTCGCGCTGAGCCTCGTCAGCGGCGTCTTTCTGGCCATCGTCGGCTTTATCATGGCGAAGCAGTTCCTGACCTGGATGGGCTCGCCGTCGGATGTCATCGAGCTGTCCACCCTGTACCTGCAGATCTATTTTCTGGGTATGCCGGCCATCATGCTTTACAATTTCGGCGCAGCCATCCTCCGAGCCGTCGGAGATACCCAGCGCCCCCTGTACTACCTTACCGTTGCCGGTGTGATCAATGTCATCCTGAACCTCTTCTTCGTCGTCGTGCTGAAGCGCAGCGTCGACGGCGTCGCGATCGCGACCGTCGTCTCCCAGTGCGTCTCCACCGGACTGCTTCTGAAGGCGCTCGTCCAGGGAAGCGGCGCGCTGAAGCTCGATCTGAAGCAATTGCGCATCTACCCGGATAAGGTCCGCATGATCCTGACCATCGGCCTGCCGGCCGGCATTCAGGGCACGGTTTTCTCCATCTCCAACGTCGTCATCCAGTCGTCGGTCAATGCCTTCCAGTCCACGGTCATCGCCGGAAACGCCGCTGCCGCCAACATCGAGGGCTTCGTCTACGTATCGATGAACGCCTTTTACCAGGCATGCATGACCTTCACCGGCCAGAACGTCGGCGCCGGCAAGATCGACCGGATCGGGAAAATCCTTCTGACCTGCGTCGGCTGGGCCACCGTCGCCGGAGT